>JAUWHT010000287.1 GCA_030605745.1 Pirellulales bacterium
GGTCACACCGTGCCGGTGGCCGAACTCCTCGACGAGTTCCGCCACCGCCGGCCGCATGCCGGCACCGCAATACAACCGCGGCGGTTCCGCACCGCAGCCAAGACACAGACAGAGCAGCAGCAAAACAATTTGCAATTTGCAATTCTCAATTTTCAATTTGCAATCCCCCATCACTTCACGTACCCGAACTCCCTGAACACTTCCTCCCCGTGGTGCTCGACGAACTTGAGAAACCGCTCTACCAGGTCCTTCTTCTTAGAGTAGGACAGTCCTACCGCAGCCACGCGGACCTCCCGGTCGTACTCGTAAGGGCCGGGAATGATCTCCAGCGAATCGAGCCAGTTGTGTGCGATGCCGTTCCACATGATGCCCACGTCGCGGTGACCGAGCTTGATCTGGGCAGCGGATTGTGCATGCGACCGGACCAGCGCGTTGCCCACGTTTTCCAGCACCGGCTGCTTGATTTGCTTCTTCTCCAACAGCGCGAACACCATCTCGCCACAGGTGGAAAACTCGGGATTCGACAGCACCACGCGAAGCCCGGGCCGGGCAAGATCCTCGAACCGCTCGATCTTCTCGGGGTTGCCCTTCTTGACCACCAGCACCGGCGCCACGTAACCCACCACCACGTAGCGGAGCATCGCGCCGGCATCCTTGGTGTACTCGATATAGGGATCGTGGGCGATGAAGACATCACCGACGGTGTGCATCTTTACCTTAGGCAGATGGTCCTCACACTGGCCGAACACCAGGGTCGCCCGGCAGCCGGTCTGGTCCTCGAATTGCTTGGCCAGTTTTTCCATGGGAGGACGGAACGAGCCGCCGCAGAGGACTTCGATTTCATTGACATCGCCTCCACAACCGCATACGGCTAGCACAGTCCCGGCGAGTAAGCCGGCCGACAGGAAACGTACAGAGTATTGCATCGGGTACCTCCTGTTCCCCGTTATTGGTGGCACGCCCTGAGGAACGGGGCGTGGCAAGGTGCCCCAAACACGCCCTTCGCTGCGCTCAGGGACGTGTCACTCTTGGTGGAATTCGTATACAAGTTATTTGTGCGCGGGCCCTTATGGGAAGGCGGGCTCGGCGGGCTGCGCCGGCTGGGCTCCGCCGGTGATCCCCTTGAGCAACGCATTGCCTAGCGCGCTGGTCACCTTGCCGCCGCCGGTGTCTGCTGCGGTGTCGTCGGCTGGTTCTTCGGTTGGTTCGGGCTCGGCTGGGGTCTCAGGTTCGGCCGGGGCCTCGGGCTCAGCGGGTGGCTCGGTGGCGGGTGGTGGCTGTGGGGCGGGCGGTTGTTCCACGGTCGCTGGGGCGGCCGGAGCAGCAGGCTTGTACGGCTCGGATTTTCCGCAGCCGGCAACCAGCACCGCCACGCTCAACAGCATCACGGTCCAAGCAATCCTTTTCATCAGGTTCCTCCGTAGTTTTGGTAGAAGGATGGAAGGCAGTTCGGCAACTCGAACAGTAACAACGATATCACACGGCGACTCACACGGCAATCGCCGGCCGCTGCATCAAGCAGGACCAGCCCCAGTAACCTTGCTTGCGCGTAGGGCTTTCGAACTTAAACGGCCGAAGCTGGACGAAGTCAAACAGCCGGCCCAGTTCGTCGTGGATCTGCTGCCGGGAGACCCGCGGTGGTCCTCCCTTGGACCGCTCCCGCTTGCTACCGACCAAGGCCAGGTAAAGCGAGCCGTGCCGGGTGACGCGCCACAGCAGGTCAAGGAGCCGATCCAACTCGACCCGCCGGATAAAATGGTAAAAACCAGCATCATACACCAAGTCGAACGTCCCGGCCGTCAGGCCGAACTCGAACACGTCGTCCAGCACGAAACGCACCAAAGCGTCTTCCTGCTCGGCCCTGACCCGGGCACGCTCCAGGGCCGTGGGCGAGCAGTCGACCGCGGTGACCTCGAACCCCCGCCGGGCCAGGCAAATCGCGTCGGCGCCGGTCCCGCAGCCCAACTCCAGCGCTCGCCCGGGCCGCAACAGACCCTGGTCCAACACGCGGACCAATTCCCCGACCGCCTGGCCCGTCTCCCACGGCGGGGTGCCCAAGCGATACATCGCGTCCCAATTAGGAAGCTCGGCAATCTTCGGCTCGGCCAGTCCACTCATGGCGATCTCCACGAGGTATCCAAAACCGTAGTTTCGCTTCTGCGGCCAGGTTTTGCAAGGGGGTACGTACATCGGGGGGTATGCGAACTGTTCAGCTTCGCAGCAGGAGAGGAGAATAGCCGGGGGGCAACGCCCGGCCGCTACACGCCCTACCGCAACTGCGCACCGTGCTTCGCCCGACACGCGGTGACGATCCGGTCGCGGAGTTGGTCAGCCTGCTGGCTGGTCATGGTACCCTCTTTCGAGCGAAAGGTGATCGTCATCAACAGGCTTTTTTTGTCGGGGCCAAGGCGCTCCGCGTCGCGGTAGGTGTCGCAGTACTGGAGGTCCTCGAAGCACTGGCCGCAGTTGGCCCGAACCGTCGCCGCAACGTCGGCCCAGCGGATCGACTCGTCGACGACCAGGTTCAAGTCGCGGCTGACGGCTGGATAGGGCGGCTGTGGGACGTATGGCCGGATCAGGTTCGCCGCCTTGACCAACAGCGAGAGCTTCACTTCGGCCACGGTCGTCGGCGCACGCAACTCGAACCGCTTAAGGCTCTGCTCGCGCAATCGGCCCACGTAACCGAGCAGATGGCCGTCGAGCTGCAACCGGCAGGATTGGCCGGGCTCGAGCAGTTCGCAGCCAGCCTCCGCGGCTTCCAGCCCCGCGGCGGGGCCAAGCGCCGCAATCACCGCCTCGATCAGACCCTTCAGGGCCGGGTAATCGCGGCCGCTGGTGATGCCCAGCATGAATTCCTCCGCGGGCAGTTCACTACCCTGCGGCAGGTAGACCCGCGCGATTTCGAACAGCTCGATCACCGGATTGGCCAGCGCCTCGTTGGTCCGCCGGGCGGCCAATAGGCTGGGCACCAGGCTGGTCCGCAACCGGTCGGCGCCGCGCAATACCGGCGTGAGGCTCCGCAGCGGCTCGGCATCGGTCCACGGGCTGAAGGACCGCGAAGTCGGCTCGTCCACCGCGCTGATCGTCATCGCCTCGTCCAGCCCGCAGGCGGTGAGCACGTGTCGGACCTTCGAGAGCACCCGATCTTCCTTGGTGCGGGTCGAGGCTACCATGGGCATGCCGACGTCCTCGGGGACCTTGTCGTAGCCGTGGATTCGGCCGACCTCTTCGACCAGATCGATTTCGCGCGAAAGATCGCGTCGCCAGCTTGGCGGCACGACTTCGATGCTCCGGGTGTCGGCCCGGGTTTCCGTGTTGCCTAGTGCGACGAGGATCTCGCGCACCCGCTGGGCCGGCACGTCGATGCCCAGCACCCGTTTCAGTTGCGAGAACCGTAGCACGATCGGTTCCCGCCGCGGCACCGGCCGGCCGACATCGACGACGCCTTGGGCCAGTTCGCCGCCGGCCAACTCGAGGATCAACTCGCAGCATCGCCGGCTGGCCCAATCGATGCACTGGGGATCGACGCGGCGCTCGAAGCGATAGGAGCTGTCGCTGTGCAGGTTTAGCGCCCGGGCGGTGTTGCGGATCGAGACCGGGTCGAACTCGGCAGCCTCGACCAACACGTCGGCGGTTTTTCGTGCGGTCTCGGTCTGCGCCCCGCCCATCACGCCGCCGATGGCCACCGAGTTCTCGGCGTCGGCGATCATGCACATCTCGGGCTGTAACTCGTAGATGCGGTGGTCGATGGCCTCGATGGTCTCCTTCGGTCGCGGCCGGCGAACGATGATCTCGGCGCCTTTCAGCTTGGCGAAATCGAAGGTGTGCAGCGGCTGGCCGCACTCCATCAGCACGTAGTTGCTGATGTCGACCACGTTGTTGATCGGCGTGATGCCGGCCGTTTCCAGTCGCTGCACCATCCACGGCGGGCTGGGACTGATCTTCACGCCGCGGATCACCCGGGCCGTGTAGCGCTGGCACAGGTCGGGACAATCGATCCGCACTTTTACCAAGTCGTCAACCTGGGTTTTACCTTCCGGCGGATCGACAGCGGGTATCTTGAGTTCGGAGCCGAACAGCACGGCCACTTCGCGGGCGACGCCGATGTGGCCCAGGCAGTCGGGCCGGTTGCTGGTCACCTCCAGGTCGATGGCCAAATCGTCGCCGAGCGGTTCGGTCCCCTCGTGATTCAGCCCCGACATCATCAGCCGCTGCTCCAACTCCGCCGGCGACATATCCAGCGGCACGTACTGCTTCAGCCAGTTCCAGGAGATGAGCATGGGAGTGGATAGTGGATAGTGGATAGCTGACGGCTGATAGCTTCCTCTCAGAACTGATGTAGAAACCTTACGTCGTTCTTGTAGAACTCGCGGATGTCGGTGATGCCGTGGCGGCGCATGCAGATCCGCTCGATGCCCAGGCCGAACGCCAGGCCGGTCACCTCCTCCGGATCGTAACCCACGGCCCGCAGCACGTTCGGGTCGACCATGCCCGCCCCGCCCATCTCGATCCAGCCGCCGTGCCAACTCATGTCTACCTCGACGCTTGGCTCGGTGAACGGGAAGAAGGACGGGCGAAAGCGGATGTGTACGTCGTCCTCGAAAAAGCTGCTGGCGAACAGCCGCAACACGCTCTTCAGGTCGGCCATCGTCACCCGCCGGTCGACCAGCAGGCCCTCGATCTGGTGGAACATCGGGTAATGGGTGGCGTCGGCCGTGTCGGGCCGGTAAACCCGGCCTAGCGAGATGATCCGCACCGGCGGCCGCAGTTGCTCCATCACTCGAATCTGCACCGTAGAAGTCTGGCTCCGCAACAGCCGGCCCGTTGTGGGAGGCGTCTGCGACGGCGACTTCCCGGCGACCTTCTCGGCCGTAGCCATGTAGAAGTTATCCAACGGGTCGCGGGCCGGGTGATCGGCCGGGATATTCAGCGCCTCGAAGTTGTGCCACTGGTCCTCCACCTCCGGGCCCTCGGCCAACGTGAAACCCAGCCGGCCCATAATGTCCTTTAACTCCTCGATCGTCTGCGTGATCGGGTGCAGGTGGCCCAGCCGGGGGCGAACGCCGGGGACCGTGGGATCGAGCCGTACTGCTATCTCTTCCTGTAAATGCAGCTTGTCTTCTGCCGTGGCAAACTTTATGCGAGCAAAGGCTTCTTCGATCTCCTTCTTGACCTCGTTGAACCGTTTTCCGGCGGTCGGCTTGTCGGCCTTGTCGACCTTGGCGAGTCCCTTCTGAACGGCTCTTAGCCGGCCGCTTTTCGCGCCCAGGAACTTGATCCGCACCGCTTCCAGCGCATCGGCATCGCCGGCCGTCTCGAAGGCGGCCACCGCCTCGCAGGCTAGCTCGTCCAGTTCTGCCAGGAATTCAGCAAGAGCCATGTGGAATGCCGAATATGGGTTGACGTTTGACGTGTAGCGGCGGGGCTTGCCCCGCGCGTTGTTTGGTGGCCACCCCAACAACGAATCAACCGTCAACAAACGCGCCGGGCAAGCCCGGCGGCTAAACGGTCGGTCAGGAGGCAACGGCAGCCGGCAGCGCCTCCTTGGCCAACTCCACTACCCGGTCGAAGGCTTCTGGGTCGTTGACCGCCATCTCGGACAGTATCTTGCGGTCCAGCCGGATGTCGGCCTGGTTCAGTCCACTGATGAACTCGCTGTAGCGCAGCCCCCGCTGGCGTACCGCGGCGTTGATGCGGATGATCCACAGTTTGCGGAACTCGCGCCGGCGCGTGCGGCGATCGCGATAAGCGTAGGCCTCGCTGCGGATCAGCGTTTCCTTGACCGAGCGCAAAAGCCCACCTCGTCCGCCGCGGTACCCCTTTGCCCTGCGAAAGAGCCGTTTCTTGGCCCGATTTCGAGCAGCACCCTTGCGCGTTCTCATGTGAAATCCTTCGTCAATAGCTGTTTCCACACAGGGCCTTGCGAATCCGCTTGGCCTCAGCCTCATCGACCGATCCAGTGCCACGGAGGTTCCGTTTTCGCTTCTGACTCATTCGCCCGGCCAGGTGGCTGGTACCGCTCTGACGGTGCCGCACCTTCCCTTTGCCAGTCAGGCGGAAACGCTTTTTCGTTCCTTTGTGGGTTTTTTGCTTAGGCATGACAGTAATTATAGACCCTCCGTTACTCTGGAAAAAGGGGGGGTGCCCGCCAGAAACTGCCTACTTCGGTGCCAGTGTGCACATCATTCGGCGGCCGTGCTGGGCCGGCGACAACTCGATCTTGGAGATGTCCCCGAGCTGCTCGATGACCCCATTGATCACCCGGCGGCCTTCCTCAATATGGGCCATTTCACGCCCCCGAAAGATCACCGTCACGATTACCTTGTCCTTGTGATTGAGGAACTCGCGAGCCTTGTTGACCTTCACGTTGATATCATGCTCACCCGTCTTCGGCCGCACACGGATCTCTTTGACCTTGGTCTGGTGGGTTTTGTGCTCCCGCTTCTTTCGCTGGTACTTGTACTTGCCGTAGTCCATGATCCGGCAGACGGGCGGTCGCTCTTTGGGCGCTACTTCGACCAGGTCCAGGTTGGCTTTGCGGGCCTCTTTCATCGCGTCTTCCGTCGGCAGGATGCCCAACTGCACCCCGTCGGCCGCTATCACCCGGACCGGTGAAACGCGGATATGTTCGTTGATCCGCTGCCTGTCCGGCTCGCTAATCGGCTTTCTCCACTTACCCATAAGCACTCCACAAAACTGATTCTGGTTTGGCTGGTCGCCGCCTGCAATGTGAATATAGTTCAGTATTCCCGAACATTCTGGGCGAGTCAACTGCTTCTCTGCCGGATTTTGCCGATCGGGCTTGCTCAGACCCCCCTAGAGGGCGAGGCAACGTCGGGCAAGCCCGACCGCTACACGCTAAACCCAAAATCCTGACCACTAACCGCTACCGTACCATCTTGGCCTCGATTTCGGCCTTGAGCTTCTGGATTGCCTCCGACAGCGACATCAGCCCAAGATCGCCTTCCCGTCGATCACGCACGGCCACCGAGTCCTGCTCCTGCTCGCGCCGGCCGATGACGAACATATAGGGGACCAACTCCAACTGGGCGTCGCGGATCTTGGCCCCGATCTTCTCCGCCCGATAGTCGCCGCTTGCCCGCAAACCCGCCTCGGCCAGCTTCCGCTCGACGTTGCGTGCGTACTGCTCGAACTTCTGGCTGACCACAAGCACCCGGGCCTGCTCCGGGGCCAGCCACAGCGGGAACGCACCGGCGAAGTGCTCGATCAGCATGCCCACAAACCGCTCCAGCGACCCGATCGGCGCCCGGTGGATCATCACCGGCCGGTGCGGCCGGTTATCGGCCCCAATGTACTCCAGGTCGAAGCGGTCTTCGCCCGGCAGGTTGTAGTCCAATTGCACGGTACCCAACTGCCACTCTCGGCCGATGCAATCGCTGGCCACGAAGTCGGCCTTCGGCCCGTAGAACGCCGCTTCGCCGATCTCGATCTCCAGGCTCGGCAGATCCAACTCGCGGCAGACCTCCTCCAACGCCGCCTCGGCCCGGTCCCACACGTCCGGCTTGCCCACACACTTGTCGCCGGCCGGATCGCGGAAACCCAGCCGTACCCGGTAGTCGTCCAGCCCCAAGGTCTTGAAAATGAATTGGGTCATCTCGATGCAGCCGCGGAACTCGTCGGCCACCTGGTCCTCGGTGCAGAAGATGTGCGCGTCGTCCTGGGTAAATCCGCGGGCCCGGGTCATCCCGGTCAGTTCGCCCGACTGCTCGAACCGATGCACCATGCCGAACTCGGCCAGCCGCAGCGGCAGATCGCGGTAGCTCCGCGGCTTCGATTGGTAGATCTTGATGTGGTGTGGGCAGTTCATAGGCCGCAGCAGGTACCGATCGCCGTCGGCCATTTCGACCGGCGGGAACTGGCTCTCCGCGTAATACGGGTAGTGCCCGGAGGTCTCGTACAAATGGACGTTGCCGATGACCGGTGTGTAGACCAGTTGGTACCCGTGCTTGATCAACTGCTCGTAGATGAAGTTCTCCAGTTCACGTCGAATGACGGCCCCCTTGGGCAGCCAGAGCACCAGCCCGGAGCCGACCGCCGGATCGATCAGGAACAGTTCCAGTCGTTTTCCCAGCACGCGGTGATCGCGCCGCTTGGCTTCTTCGAGCTTTTTGAGATGCTCGTCCAGTTCCTGTTTGCTGAACCAGGCGGTTCCATATAGCCGCTGCAACTGCTGGCGCGATGCGTCGCCTTTCCAGTAAGCCCCGGCCACCGAGAGCAGCTTGTACGCCCCAATCACCCCCGGACGCGGCAAATGGGGCCCGCGGCATAAATCAATGAACTCGCCCTGGCGGTAGAACGAAACCGTCTGCTCGTCGGCCAGCCCTTCTTCGATGTGCTCCACCTTAAGCGCCTGGCCCAGGTCTTTACAGAACTGGATCGCCTCGTCGCGGTCCATCTCGACCCGCTCGAACGGTTCGTCATCCTCGATGATCCGGGCCATCTCGGCCTCAATCCCGGGAAAATCCTCGTCCGAGATCGAGTGCTCCAACTCGAAGTCATAGTAGAAGCCATTGTCGACGGTCGGTCCGAAGGCCAATTGGACCCCGTCGAATAGCCGCATCACCGCGCGGGCCATCACATGGGCCGCCGAATGACGCATCACCTCCAGCGTTTGGTGATCTCTCTTAATGACCTTTAGCATACTCCCCCAATTGCCTATTCCCGTTGCATCCCCATAAAGCCGCGACCGGTGGTCGCGAATGTGTATCCCAACAAGTATATGTCGGAACATCCCATTGCATCAAGAGAGGCTTAGATTTGGTGGCACGTCCCTGAGGAACGAAGGGCGTGGCAAGGTGCCCCAAACACGCCCTTCGCTGCGCTTAGGGACGTGCCACTCTTGGTGGAATTCGTACAAGTTATTTGTGCGCGGGCCCTTAGGCGCCAACTTCTTGCTCACCCCCCCATTGGTGTCCATTGACTATTTCTGGCGATCGTGGCAAACTGTATTGGATAAGTGGGCGATTAGCTCAGTTTGGTTAGAGCACTAGCTCGACAAGCTAGGGGTCGGCGGTTCGAGCCCGCCATCGCCCACTGACTTATAACCCGTTGACAACTTTGGTTGCGGCCGCAGGCCGCCTTATGAGGAGGTCCGCCATGAGTGAGACTACAAAAAGCGTTAAGTCGCGTCGTGAGTTTTTGAAGAATACCGGTCGGATCGCCGCGGCCTCGGCCCTGGCTGGGTGTGCCGTCCCGCACGTCCACGCTGCGGAAGACAACACCATCAAGCTGGCCCTGGTCGGCTGCGGCGGCCGTGGCACCGGCGCGGTGGCCAACGCCCTTTCCACCAAGAGCGGTCCGATCAAGCTGGTGGCGATGGCCGACGTCTTCGAGCACCGTCTGAAGGCCAGCTACAAGAATCTGAACAAGCAGTTCGGCGATAAGGTCGACGTACCCGAGGACCGCAAGTTCATCGGCTTCGACGGTTACCAGAAGGCAATGGATTGCCTGAAGCCGGGCGACATTGTGATATTCACGACGCCTCCGGCGTTCCGCTGGGTGCATTTTACCTACGCCATTCAGAAGGGGCTGAATGTCTTCATGGAAAAGCCGCTGACGGCCGATGGTCCGACTTCCTGCCGGATGCTCAAGCTCGCCGAAGAGGCCACAGCGAAGAACCTCAAGGTAGGTGTGGGCTTGATGTCCCGTCACAGCCGGGCGCTCCAAGAGCTGGCTCAGCGCATCCAGGACGGCGAAATCGGCGACCTCATTCTGCTGCGCGGCTACCGGATGCATGGCCCCATCGTGTTTTTCTCGTCGCTGCCGAAGCCGCCCGGCACCAGCGAACTACTCTACCAGGTGCGGCGGTTCCACAGCTTCTTGTGGGCCAGCGGCGGGGGCTTCAGCGACTTCTACATCCACATCATTGACCATTGCGGTTGGATGAAGAACGCCTGGCCGGTCAAGGCCCAGGCGCTGGGCGGCCGCCATTATCGTCAGAGCCCTGAAGGCCCCACGTACATCGACCAAAACTTCGATGTCTATTCCGTGGAATACACGTTTGCCGACGGCGCCAAGTTCATCATGGATGGGCGCTGCATGATGGGCTGTGACAGGATCTACTCCAGCTACGCGCAGGGGAGCAAAGGCACGGCGATTATCTCAAAGAGCGGGGACTGTGGGCTGCCTTCCAGCACTTACAAAGGCCAGACTCTGGAGCGCTCCAACTTGATTTGGGAATCCAAAGTCAACCCAGACGAGCAGAATCCCTATCAAAACGAATGGAACGACCTGGTGGATGCCATCCGCCGGGACAAGCCCTTCAACGAGGCGAAGCGGGGCGCCGAGGCGAGTCTAGTGACCTCGATGGGCCGGATGGCCGCCCATACCGGCCGGATCGTCACCTTCGACGAGATCCTCAACTGCGAGCACGAGTTCGCTCCCGACGTCGACAAGCTGACGATGGATTCCCCAGCACCCCTGCAACTCGGGCCCGACGGCAGGTATCCAGTCCCGCAGCCGGGCATCAACAAGCAGCGGGAATACTAATAATTATAAAGCCGCGACCGGTGGTCGCGCCATGTCGGCGCGCCGAGATTGTGGAAGCGTATCGTGGCGCGACCACCGGTCGCAGCTTTATCCGTATCGTGGCGCGACCACCGGTCGCGGCTTTATGTTGGGGCGGTTTGGGGTTAGAGAGGAGTTGTGGTTAGGGATGCGCTGCCCGTCCACTTCAGCAGGGCTCGTTCCGGCCGGCGCTTCAGCCGGGTGAACCAGGGCTCCTGCTCGGGATGGATCGGTCGAACCAGTATGGTGACCAGTCGGGCCAGCCGGCCGGCCAGTACGTCGGCAAACAGTTGATCGCCTACCATGGCGGTCCGCGATGGGTCGAATTGCATCTTCCGCACGGTCGATCGCAGCCGGAAGGGAAGCGGTTTCATGGCCTTCGAGACAAACGGCAGGTCGAGCCGCCCGGCAAACCGCTCGATCCGCCGCCCCATGCCGTTGGAAACCAGACACAGTCCGATCCCAGCGGCGCGGAGTTCACCGAGCCAGGCAGCCACCTCAGGCGTGACCTCTTCGGCGCGGTATTCCTTCAGCGTACAGTCCACATCCAGCAGAAGCGCGTCCAGCCCCAATTCGCGGAGCCAGTCCAACGAAAGCTGCCGAACGTTTTCTACTCGGATGTGTGGAGCAATGAAACGGAGCATTAGATTATGGATTAGTGGGTAGTATATTCTCGGCGGCAACAACCGAACACCCCATTTGTAGTGGCGCGGTATTACAATCAACAGCCCGCGCTCCAGAATCAGAATCTCGCACGGTCATTTAGCGCCCTGACCACACCCGGCTCGACGAACGCGAGCCGGGCGGAGATTTGCGCCCGGTCAAGGCCCAGCAGCCTGGCCGCCGCACGGCGGTAGGCCTCCAATTGCGGGCGGTACTCGTCCACTCGGGCCTCGATCGCCTGTAGATCGTCGGCCGGGACGTTGTCGGTCTTGTAGTCGAGCACGTCGGCCCCGACCGGCTGCCGGCCGTCGTAGAGCACCACCAGGCGGTCGATTGTGCCGTTGAGTATCGCATCGTCGTCACGGACGGCGAACGGTCGTTCGCGCCACACTTCCCAGCGCGGATTGGACAGGTGAGGCCCGGCGTGAACCGCGCACTGTAGTGCATCGTCGGCAGGCCATTCGTAGGTGGCCCGGCTTAGGGCCGCGCGAATCGCCGGCTTCTCGAGCGCCGCGCGGAACTGGCCGATCAACTCAGGCACGTCGAGACAGGCGGTTGCAAGGCTGTCGGCCGCTTGTTGCAGTGCCTCGTCGTCGGGCTGTCCGTCTTCGAGCCATTCGATCTGTTCGAACCAGGCGTGCATCAAGGTTCCCCGGTCGAGCGCCTTGGCCGTATCGAGTCGCAATCGGCTGGCCAGGTTTACCCGATCGCCTCCTTCCAGTTGCGACGGGCTGCGGCGGTCCAGGCCTCGCGTGGGCCGTGTGGGAGCCTCGGCCAGCCGGACCGTCAGTGGTTCGCCCGGTGCTTCCGGCACGGGCACGGCAGCAGGTTTCTCGGCCACCTTGGCCCGAAACCAATCGGCATTGCCGTGTTCGTAGAGGACCGCGCCGGGCCCGGCCGGTCGGCCGTCGCTGAGCGCTGCCCGCAGCAGGCCCGCAAATGTACACGGGATCGTCTTCTCGTTCACCTTCGACGGAGCAACTATCATCTGCAATGAGTGCACGGCGCGGGTCAGCGATACGTACAGCACGCACAGCGATTCCTCGACCACCCGGCGCTGGTGTGCCTCGAAGATCTGCTGGAACTTCTCGGGCAGCAGCCGGCGGAGGTCCTTCGACACGTAGCGGCAGACCTGCTGCACCTCGGCCGTGGGTTTCGGGCGGCCCACGACCATCTGCGGCGCCTGGCCGCTCAGGCCGACGTCCAACTCCGGCAGCACGACCATGTCGAACTGCAAGCCCTTGGCCTGGTGGACAGTCATCACGCGCACGTCGGCCGCCGTCGGGTCCTCGACCCTCTGCCGTGAGACCAGCGTAACGAAATCGTCGGTCCGCATGGTTGCCCCCGGCTGATATCCGTAGGCCATCTCGACAAGCTGCACGAGCCGGTCCAGGTCGCGGCGGTCGCATGCGGCGGCCAGTTTCTCGGCCCAACCGTAAAGCGTGGGGCCATATCCGTCGCTGATCAGCCTGCGGCGGATATCCTGGGCCAGCCGGCCGGCCGACGCCGCGTCGTCGTGCCGCGTCAGGCCGACGTGCTCGGCCAGCGGTGAATTGGCCACGTGGAACCGGGCCGCCGTATCGCCCGGGTGATCGGCCAGCCTCAACAGCGAGAGCACAAGCTGCACGGCCGGCGAGTCGCCCAGCGGATTGCCGCCCTCTTCGCTGGCATCCACACCGCCGCGGCGCAACTCGTAGATTAGCCTTGCCACCGTCGCGTTCTTCCGCACAAGCACGCCGATCGTCCGGCCGGGTGCCCGCCGGTGGACGGTGGCAATCTCATCGGCCGCGAACTTTAGCGTAACCACGTCCTGCTCTTCGTCTTCGCCGGCCTGCGGCGCGACGAGCATCCGGCAATAGCCGGGCAGATGCGCCTGAGCGGTAGTGTGCTGCTGAAACCGCTCGGACCAGCTTGCGGCGGCCGCCGTGTGTCGCTGCAACACCGCCTTGGACGCGATGCCCTCGAAAATCCGATTGACCATATCGATCACCACCTGTGACGATCGCCTGCTATGGTTGAGCGACCGTGGCTCCAAGTGCGTCAGCTCGTCGTCGAGTGCCTCGAAGATTTCGGCCACCCCGCCACGCCATCCGTAGATCGCCTGCTTCACGTCGCCCACGCAGAAGAACGACTGCCGTCCGCCCGCGCCGACCACACGCCGGGCAAACGGCCGCAACACGCGCCACTGAAGCGGCGAGGTGTCCTGAAACTCGTCCAGCAGCAGATGCGAGATGCGGGCGTCGAGCCGGTACACGACTTCATCGATCCGCTCGGACACCTCCGCGGTGCCCAAGAGCCGTGTGATATCCTCGAACCGCAGCGCCCGCCGGGCGATCTTCAACCGCCGGTAGGCTTCGTCGAACCGCTCAAGCAGTCTGCGAGTGGCCTCGGTCTGGTTAGCGATTCTGCCCAGCAGCACTGCCTTGGAGTGTTGCACGATCGGCTCGTACGCGGCAACTAGGCCGGACGGGATTGGCTTGCCGTAGAACAGCTCCGTGCCGTCGACGATCTTGCCGGCCAGCCCCGTTGCGATGAAGACTTCCCACGCCTCGTTGCGGGCGTTCTCCAGGTCCCGGTCCCGTGCGTTCTCAAAACGCTTGCCGTCGGTGATTTCGACTTCGGCCAGGGCCTCCATCGCCCCTTGCAATTCGGCCGGAGCCAACTGTTTCGGTCGCGGCAGCGACTGCCAGGCCGCGACCGGGGCCTCCATGTATATCTCGTACAGTTCATCGACCAGGTAGGCGATCTGATGGCCGACCGAGCGGGCGGCCTCGCCCTTGCTCAGCAGGTTCATCAACTTGACCACATCACCGGTGGACTCGTCTTGCAGCACTGCCCGGATCGCCTCGGCTCGCAGGCCCGCGTCGACGATCTCGTCGACGATCTGCCAGCCGGGTGGCAAGCCCAACTCCAGGCCAAAGCTCCGCGCGACCTGGATGAAAAAACTGTCGAGCGTGCCGACCCGCAGCCGGTGAAGCTGGCGGACCATCTCCCGTAGTATGCCGAGGCACCGCGGCCGGTCGAGCTTCGGATCGCGCACGTGTTCGGCCAATTGTGCCAGCATCTCGGCGTCCGTTGCGGCTTCGGCCAGTCGCAAGAGCACGCGATCGAGTATCTCGCCGGCCGCCTTGCGGGTAAACGTGGCGGCCAGGATGCTCTCGAGCGGCTCGCCGGCCGACGCCAGACCGATAAACCGATTGCTCAACTGGAACGTCTTGCCCGTCCCGGCCGAGGCCCGAATTACCACATGCGGAAATCGGCGTCGCGTCGCACTCATTGCTCGATAAGGACTTAGGGATTGGGAATTGGGGATTAGGCTGTTAGGCTATTAGTACGACTGTATGACTTTGGCGGGCGAACGATCTCAGATGACCCCTGACCCCTAAAACACCCCGTGCAATGGGCCACCGCGGGTGGCCAGAGCGTCGATCCGCCGGGTTGCCTCGGGATCTTCCACCAGCGGCGGGGCGTGGTGCGGCTTGCTCCGGGCGTCGATTACCAGTGACCCGAAACAGCCCCAGTGCTTCTCCAATATGAACGACTCGATCCCAAAAATGTCCGACGCCGGGTTGCTGCGGGTAAACGTCGTCCAAAGAAAATTGTCCAGCGTCCGGGTGGCGAACTGGCCGTCGTCGACCACCACCACCAGCGGAAAACCGTTGATCGCGTCGTTACGCCGGTAGCCGGCACAAAACCGCCCAATGACTGGGTCCACCCCGTCGCCGCCCGCGTCAAACGCCGGCCCTCCGACCACCAGGATGCCCGGCAGAAACACCCGGGCGC
>JAUWHT010000366.1 GCA_030605745.1 Pirellulales bacterium
GCCCGGATTATTCATCGTGTGGCACGCCCAGAACGTAGTGATGGGCGTGTTCTGCGTATACCACGCCCTTCGCTGCGCTCAGGGACGTGCCACCCTGGCTCGCCCCGTTTTCAGCAGTTTGCACCTAAAACCGGAAGAGCCAATATACCATACCTAGCACCACAGAGGGGGTACAAGCCATCCTGACAGACCATCCGGCGCGGAGGCGTGGAAAACCCTTGACCTTTCAATTCGGCCCAATCATGATGATAAGATAGCGAGATTGAACAGGAGGGGCAAACTGCGTGCTGCCCCCGACGCGCCAGCTTTCCCGACTGTCCGCAAACAATCCATTTGACAAAACCGTAGAGATTGGTACTAATGGCTAGACAGGGCAGAATTTCAGCGGCGATTCGGCAAGCGGTTCGCTTTACGTGTCGACCTATCTTGTTTCTGGTTGCGTTCTGGCAACGAGGTCCTCTCTAAGGGATGAAAAAGATGTCTACGTTCAGATTTCGACGCCTGATGATCGATCCGCTGGAGGAGCGGGCACTGCTGAGCCTCGCGCCAATGAACATAAGCGACACGCTGGTCAACCAGTATACCGTCGAGGACTTGTATTCGCCGGTTGGGGACATGCTCTCCGGCATGTACACCACGGATGCCCAGTCGGTGGCCACCGATCACGACGGCGACTTCGTGGTCACCTGGACCCGCCATGACCTGGTGTTCGACTCGGGCGGCGCTCCGATCGTCGACCCGGTGACCGGGTACCAACTGACCGACGCGAACATCTACGCACGCTACTTCACCGACGAGGTGCAACGGCTCACGCTGCCCGACGAAGTGGCCGATGACAACACGCCTGCTTACGGCAAGTTCACGCTGGTCTACGGCGCCAACGAAATCCAGAAGATCTCGATTACGGCGACCTACGAACCGTTCACGGGAGGACAGCAGAACATTGCCGGGACGTTCACCTTGGGCTTCGACCTCAACGGCAACGGCATCATTGGCCCCGGCGAAACGACCACAATCGCCTTCGATGAGACGGATCCGCTGGCCGACAACGCGGCAAACATCCAGACGGCCTTGCAGGGCATCGGCGGCGAGCTAAGCGACGTGATCGTGCAGGCGATCAATCCGCACGAGTACCTGGTCTACTTCGGGGCCGCCTCGATGGGCCAGGACCAGCCGCAGCTTACGGTGGAAGGCTTTACTTTGACCGGGTTCCTGCCGTCGGTGCTTACCTCGACGGTCCGCAAGCCGATTGATATTGCCGATATACCGGTCTCGCCCGACGACCCGTACCTGACGGCCGTAGCCATCGAGCAGGCGTTTTTGCAGACCTCAGAGAACTTCCCCATCGGGCCGATCGACTTCCCGCCGCCCGACCGCGTGCCCAGCAACACCGAAGGTCCGTACTACGCACCCGAGGTGATGCGGACGGCCCTGCCGGCCGTCTCCGTCGCGCCGGTTATCGGCCCGAACGGGATGCCGAGTCTGACACAGTTCGACATCACCTTCGGGGTCGAGACGAGCATCCCACCGTCACCGGACATGATCTACGCGGCAGACTCGGGTAAGAAGGACCATCCCGAGTTGGTGATCTCGGCGGTCGAGGACGATTTTGGTAATTCATTGATGGGTTCGCCGCAACTCGACGTAACGACGCTCAAGCAGACCAGCGACGAATTCCGCGTCAATCCCGACGAGCCGGACGATCCGTTCACCGTCCTGCCGGACGTGGCCAACCAGACGCGGCCGGCGGTGGCAATGGACGCCGACGGGCAGTTCGTCATCGTCTGGCAGAGCGACGTGGCCAATCCGCAGAACTTCGGCAGTGTGAGCGATATTTACGCCCGACGCTTCACACCGGTCGGAATGGTCGACCCAACGGTGTTCGTCCCCGGGCAGATCGTCCCGGGCGTCCGCGCGCTGGCCGACCCGGAGGCGGAGGACGTCCAGGTAATCACCTTCGATGCAACGGCGGAACCCCCGACGTTGGCCGGTCCATTCAGGTTGAAGATCGGCAACTACACGACTGCCACGATTAACTTCGACGGAAGCAACCTGAACGACGTGGCCGACGCAATCCAGAACGAACTGATCGCCGGCGGCTACGAAGGGGCCGTCGTTACGGTCGTCTCTGGCGCCGATCCGTACCGGTTGAAGGTCACGTTCACCGACGAAGACGCCGGCAAGGACCTGCCGCTGATCGAGTACGTGCCCGACCTGATTACTCCCTTAGCTGCAACCGTTACCGTTGCCGACCAATCGGGCGACTTGTTCACCTTCCGCGTGAACCAGTTCACCACCAACTCGCAGTACGAGCCGCACGTGGGCATGGACGACGCGGGCAATTTTGTGATCGCCTGGGCCAACGACGGCCAGGACCTCAGCTACTTCAACGGCATTGTCGCCCAGCGGTTCAACTGCCACGGCCGGCGCTTGGGTAACGAGTTCCTGGTCAACCGCGAGGACACGGCGATCCACTTTGATCCGTTCGTAGGCATGAGCGCCGACGGGCACTCCGTGATCACGTGGTCCCGCACGGAGGATCCTCATTACATCGTCCCGGACAGCTACCTGGTATCGGTCCAGGCAGAGTTGTACGATCCGGCCGGGCAGGTACTACTGTCCCAGTTCAGTCCTGGCGGCGGTGCGGACTCGTCGGCCGCCTTCGATATGAACAACAACTTCGTCGTCAGTTGGAACGTGATTATCGACAGCGACAATATCGGGATTACCTCTACGGGCGTTCGGGCGCAGATGTACGACCTCGGCGGGACGGTCATCCGCGAGGAATTCCGGGCCAACAGCGCCAGTCACACCCCCGACGACGAGGCC
>JAUWHT010000430.1 GCA_030605745.1 Pirellulales bacterium
CGTTTGGGCAACTCCCAAGAATTAGTATACCAGTGATTTACTCGTGAGAATGAATATCGAATATCGAACAAGGAATGTCGAAGTACGAAGTGTCATCGCTGTTTTGCCTTCTGCTTGCTCCGCACTTGCCCCCCCAATATCCATCAATCGGTTTTGTAGGTCAGGGCCCATCTTGCACATTCACATTCATCCTTCGACATTCCTTGTTCGATATTCGATATTCGCGTTGACCCAGTATATTATTTTCTGCGAGTTGCCTAATTCCCAGCCAACTCCCCGCCGCCGGGCATGGGCAGCAGGTATGGCCGGACCCGCTCGAGCGTCTTTGGCCCAATGCCGCGGACCCGCTTGATATCCTCGTGATCGACGAACGGGCCGTCGGTTTGGCGGGATTCGACGATCCGCCGGGCCAGGGTGGGGCCGATGCGCGGCAGTTGAACCAACTCCGGCCAGTCGGCCCGGTTCAGATCGACCTGGAAGCGAGCAGTCTGCGGCTCCGCCCGCTCGACTTCGATCAGCCGCCCCTGCCATCCGCCTTGCCGCGTCCACCATCCGACCGTTGCCGCCAGCCCCACTAGCACCAACACGGCTACTGCCGCCTGGTCGGCCCGGCGGAGCAGCCAATACGGGTGGAAGGGTGAATTGCCACGGGAGTCGGTGTACATGTTAGTATTGATAATTGACGACTTGTCGTATTGGCAACAAGATCGAGTATTCCCCAACACAACGCCGCTAGCATAACAAATCGGCGGCCCGATTTCGAGTAGACTTATTGGCCACCCTTCGTGTTGGGTCCTATTCACCATTCGTGCTTTACCCCAGGATTAGTGATTGCAGTACAGCGACTATGCAATGCACGATATTACATTTATGCAATACTCTTCTTGTGCTAACACGACGGCCGTAAATGCCGTATCTCTTGTCCCCTAAATGACTTACGCATCTTTGTCAGTCGCAGGCCGGTGGATGGCACGCTTCTTGCTTTCCTATACGGCTGGATAACCGGCGAGATTGAAGACGTGGTGGCCTCGGTGGTTTTCAGAACTGGAAAGGAGACTCGTTATGCCACGTGGAGATAGAAAATGAAGATAGCTGTTACCGCGCAACAACCTTTGTTGGATGCGGAGTTGGATCCGCGTTTTGGTCGTTGTCCGTATTTCTTGATTGTTGACACGGACAACTTCGACTTCGAGGCCGTGGAAAACCCCAACATGATGCTCGGCGGCGGCGCCGGCATTCAATCGGCCCAGTTGATGGCCGACAAGGGCGTGAAATGCGTTCTTACAGGCAACTGTGGCCCCAATGCTTATCAGACCCTTTCGGCGGTCGGGATTGAAGTCATCGTTGGATGCTCTGGAGTGGTACGGGATGTTGTCGAGCAGTTAAAGGCAAATCGACTCCAGGCGGCTGATGCACCGAACGTGGCGAGCCATTTCGGCACCGGGGCCGCCTCTGCTCAGAACCAAACGGCGTCAACCCCGCAGACCCCGGTAGGAAACCCGCCGGTTGGGCCCGGTCGTGGCGGCGGCATGGGTGGCGGCGGCGGACGAGGCATGGGCATGGGGCGAGGCATGGGACGTGGTCGTGGAATGGGCCAAGGGATGGGTGGCGTGACTCCGGCGTCCGGCGCTGCTCCAAACCTCCAACCACCTCAACAGATCAGCAAAGAAGAGGAACTCGACGCGCTGAAACAACAGGCTGAAATCATGGCTCAACAGATGCAGCAGATGCAGGAACGAATCCGTCAACTGGAAGAGGAAGATTGAACATAATGCAAATTGCGATTGCCAGTGGCAAGGGAGGCACGGGCAAGACAACAGTTGCCACCAACCTTGCCTGGGTTGCCTCACGCAACGGCCGGAAGGTCGCCTACCTCGATTGCGACGTAGAGGAGCCCAACGGCCACATTTTTCTGAAACCGGAACTCTCCGACCGAAAGCCCGTGGGAGACCTGATTCCACAGGTAGAGGCCGAGAAATGCACCCTTTGCGGCAAGTGCGGCGAGATTTGCCGGTACAGCGCGATCGTGTGTGTCGGCCAGAAGGTGTTGGTCTATCCTGAGATGTGCCACGGTTGCGGCGGCTGCTGGCTTGTCTGCCCGGCCGGCGCTATTACAGGGGTTTCTCGTGAGATGGGGACCCTGGAGACAGGGCGCGCCGGGGCGATCCAGTTTGCTCACGGCCTGCTCAACGTGGGCGAGATCAGGGCAATCCCCCTGATCAAGGCCGTCAAGTCTACGGATTTCCGAGCGGACCTCTCCATTGTTGACGCCCCGCCCGGCACTTCCTGCCCGGTGATCGAAGCCGTGCGAGACGCGGACCTGGTTATTCTTGTGACTGAACCAACGCCCTTTGGTTTCCACGACCTGAAACTAGCCGTGGAGACGGTCCAGGCGTTAAAGCTGCCACTGGGCGTGGTGATCAACCGGGCCAGTCTCGGCGGGCGAGAAATCCACACGTACTGCACTGCCCGCCGGATTCCGATCCTTGCCGAAATCCCGGACGACCGAAGACTTGCAGAGGCGTATTCCCGAGGCGAGATGGCCTGCGACGCCCTGCCGGAATATCAGTCCGTATTTACCGGGCTCCTGGAAGCAATTGCTTATAGAGTGAGTAGTTCATCTTGAAAGACGATTTTTATGAGCGGATGAAGCCCCGCCTCCACAAGCGGATCGGGCGTGAGTTGCGCTTGGCAAGACACGTATTGGATTTGGGCTGCGGCTCGTGCGATCTGGTTCGTTATCTGGTGGAAACCTACTGCCAGGAAGTGACAGGCGTGGACATTGCCTCCGACAGTTTTCCTAAGCGACGCCGTTCTCGTGAAGGGGTGCGATTTCGATGCCTCCGGCGGGACGCAGTTCGCCTTCCATTTGCAGCCGACGGCTCCGCGGATGCGGTGGTGACGATGTGGGCTCTGCACGAGATGAAACGACCGACATCTGTTCTGGCTGAAACGCGCCGGGTGCTTCGATCGGGAGGTGAGCTGTTGGTCGTCGATTTTCCCAAAGACTCGCTAGCACAGAAATTGTGGGACGAGGATTACTATCGTCCCGATGAGGTCAAGCGTCTACTGGAAGAAACAGGGTTTTCAGAGGTCCGGGTTCGGCTGATCGAGCGAGGCCAGGTAATATGGGCACGGGCCTATCAGCCAATGGCCGAAACGATCCAGTAGCGAACAACAGTAATGTGTCTCGGTTCAGGTCAGCACGCAACACGTGAGTCCAATTCTATGAAAGAACTTGTGGTCATCAGCGGTAAAGGCGGGACGGGCAAAACGTCCATTGTCGCTTCGTTTGCCGTCCTGGCTAAGAAAGCCGTACTGGCCGACTGCGATGTCGATGCGGCCGATCTGCACCTTGTTCTCGAACCGAGGATTGTCAAACGCAGCCAGTTCTCCGGCGGTTCACAGGCAAGGATCATGCCGGGGCATTGCATCGCCTGTGGAAAATGCGAGGAAATCTGTCGCTTCGACGCCATCTTCTACGACGGGCCGGGCAACGGCCGTGTAGAGAAGACCTACCGCGTGGACCCGATCGCCTGCGAAGGCTGCGGTGTGTGCGCGTATTTCTGTGCAGAAAATGCCATCGAGTTTACGCCTGTCGTCAACGGCGAGTGGTTTGTCTCCGACACGCGTTGCGGCCCCATGGTCCACGCCAGGCTCGGCATTGCCCAGGAAAACTCCGGTAAGCTCGTCAGTATCGTCCGCACCGAAGCAAAGAAACTCGCCGAGGAGCGAAAGCGCGATCTGGTGATTATCGACGGAGCGCCGGGAATCGGGTGCCCGGTAATCGCTTCGATCACCGGAGCCGACCTGGTGCTGGTCGTAACGGAACCCACGCTGAGCGGTCTGCATGATCTCGAACGTGTGGCGGACCTGACGAAGCATTTTGGTATTGAAACGCTCGTCTGTATTAACAAGTGGGACTTGAACAAGGATCTCGGCTCGGAAATCGAAAGGATAGCCCGCCGGCGAGGTCTGAAAATGGCCGGAAACGTTCGATACGACCACGTTGTGACCGAAGCACAAATCAAGAAGAAGTCGGTTGTGGAATACCGTGAAGACGGGGTCACCACCGACATCAGACAACTTTGGGCGGAAGTAGTCGCCTTAATGGACAAGGATCTGCCATGAGCACCACGAATCAATCAACTCCCAAAATACCCCGAAAGAATGAAGCCCAAATGGCGATGGAGGAAAAGGCGCTCCAAGGCCGTATGTCGGAGATTCGTCACAAACTGCTCGTCCTGTCGGGCAAAGGCGGCGTGGGAAAGAGCACCGTCGCCGCCAATCTGGCGTCATCCCTGGCCCTAGCTGGAAAACGCGTCGGACTCCTGGATATCGACGTCCATGGACCAAGCATTCCTAAGTTGATGGGACTGGAGGACCGCGGCGTACAGACCGCTGGCGAAGAACTCATACCGGTCAAGGTGAGCGACAATCTGGCTGTGATGTCTATTGGTTTCTTGCTCTCCAGCCGCAAAGACCCCGTGATTTGGCGAGGCCCGAGGAAATACCATCTGATCCGCCAATTCTTGAAGGATGTCATCTGGGGGCAACTCGATTACCTCGTGGTCGATTCCCCGCCCGGAACCGGCGATGAACCGCTCTCGGTGGCCCAGCTTGTGGGCTCGCCGACTGGGGCCGTCATCGTCACCACGCCGCAAGATGTGGCTATCTCGGATGTGCGTCGCTGTGTTTCTTTCTGCAATGCTTTGTCGCTACCGATTGTCGGCATCCTGGAAAACATGAGCGGTTTTGTCTGCCCAAAATGCGGGGAGAAGATCGATCTGTTCAAGCGAGGCGGCGGCATGGCGTTGGCCCTGGAAATGGGCGTTCCGTTTCTGGGACAAGTACCCATTGACATCGAGGTCGTCATGGCCGGAGATAGCGGAAGGCCGCTGCTGGGCGACGGTCCTCCATCACCGGCGGCCAAGGCGTTTTCCGACGTGGTCGACTCGATCTTGGACGCCGATGCCCAGTGAAGCCGGAGATTGACAATGCCAATCGTAGATCAGCAACATCGTCATCTGATGATCGCGATTCCCTTGGTAGGGGGCAGTCCGGCACGCATGCTCGGCAAATGCGACAAAGTGGCGATTTTTCAAGTGGATCCGCAGAGCAAGAGAGTCCTCTATGAGTCCGTTCACGAGGCACCGCCGCACGAGCCAGGTCAACTTCCTCTACGCCTAGACCAGTTGGGTATCGACGTTGTCCTGACAGGTGAAATGGGCAAAATGGCCCAAGACCTCTTCGAGCAAAAGGGGATCACAGTAGTCCTGAACGTGCGGTCCAAAACACCGACACAGATCGTCTCGGATTTTATGGACGGGAAATTGACCACGCATTTACCATAATAATATACGGAAATCCCGTAAAAGTCAAGCTGCATTCCGGCCGGAAAACCTGCTCCCTCGCGCGTAGCGAATCCTTGACTTGACAAAACAATACCCCTAAAGTACAATTGTACATAATGAAGATTGTGGCAGATACGAACACATTTCTTGCGGTGGCTCTTGAAGAGCCTGAAAAAACGCAGATTATCCAGCTTACAGTGGGGCACAGTCTGGTTGCGCCGGAAGTCCTGCCGTTCGAGGTTGGAAACGCGCTGACAGCGATGATAAGGAAGCGAACTTTAGATGCCGATGAAATTCTTTCAGTCTGGGATGCCGTGCAGGCTATACCGGTAGAATTGCGCCGGATCGATATCCGAGCGGCTTTAGCAATGGCGTCTCGGTTCGGCATTTATGCATACGACGCATATTTCATTGCTTGTGCCGACGGCTTGCGCTGTCCGCTTTTAACGCTTGATCGTCAGATGAAGACGGTTGCCCGAGAGATCGGTATTGATGTTTTGGAGTAAATAACATGAAAATCTATACATACTCGGAAGCAAGACAACGACTGTCAGAAGTTCTTGACATTGCTCGCGACGAAGAGGTGATTGTAAAGAGACGAGGCGGGGAAACCTTTTCTATTACCTTCAAGAATACACCAAATTCACCTTTTAATGTTTCTGGAATTAAGACAACAGCCACCACAAAGGACATTTTGGATGCGGTGAGGGAGTCAAGATCAAGATCAGCCGAACAAGAGTAAAATACCCCGGCAGACCGCTAAACGCCCGTTTGTAGTGCGAATCCCAGCGAACTTGGCGCAGAGGGCCAGATGCTATTCATTATTCGTGCTTTGAGCCCGGGATTTCCCCTTTCAACTTTTCCAGTTCCTCCAACGCACGAGCGTGCCAGTCTCGATCGCGCTGAGCAGGACCGCAGTGATAGGCCGCTGCCTTGGTGAAGTGTTCGCGGGCAACGTTTAGCTTGCCGAGCGCCTTGAAGCAAAGTCCCAGTTTGCAGTACTCCATTATGTAGTTGGGATCGTGGGGCTTTCCGGTGCCCAGGTTTTCGGGATACTCCATTGCTTGGCGGAGGTCCTCGATGGCCTTCTTATAGTTTCCCTGCTTCACGTGGCTGTCTGCCCGCAGGTGCAAGGCCCGGACGTAAACCTCCTGTGCCCCGGTCCAGCCTTCCCAAGGATGAAAGGTGTGGCGGCGGAGAATCCCCAGTGCCTTGTCGTATTGTGCCACATCGACGCAATAAACGGCCTGTCGCAGCAGAACGCGGAAATCCTTGGCGACGGCCGGCGGGGCCCCCGCAAACAGTTTCGCTCTCTTCTCGTGGCATCCCAAGGCGGCGTACAGACAATCGAGGGCAACATAGTAGCTGTAGTCATTTGGATTGCAGGCAAGGGTTTTCTCGTAGGCGGTTTGTGCCTTTTTCAGATCATTGAGCTTTCGCCAGTAGATCTCGCCCAGATTGCGGTAGAGCGTCGGGTAATCGGGCGAAGCCTTTTGGGCAGCCAGGAAATGGTCCAGCCCCTCTTGCCACCGAAACTTTGCCGTAAGAAGCGTACCCAGGTAGTAGTGGAGCTTCCAATCGTTAGGCAGGTAGCGGATGCCCGTCTCGAGAACTGCCAGGCTTTCGTTGCGGAAGGGGAACACATAGTCCGGCGAGAGCCGGGCGCCGCGGTCGTAGTAGTTTTTCGCCGACTCACAATCCTTCGATTTGTCGGCCAGATAGCCCAGGAAGAAGTACACAAAAGGATGCTCTGCCGCCCCGCTTCGCCCTTCGTACAGCTTCAGCGTCGAGACCGCATCATCGGGCAGATTCATCTCGACATAGTCGCAGGCTGCTTCAAGGTAGTACTGGGGATCGTCCCTCAAGATGGCAAGCTCGCTCTCACCGCCCAGCAAGACCTTCTCGACGATAGCCAGGCAGTTAATGGGATCTTCGGCCAGCACGCTGTCAATCTGCCCAACGGCCTCTTCACGACGACCGAGGTGCCGCAGGACGGAAGCCAGGACCGCCCGTGCCTTGATATCTCCCGGATTGTGGCGGACGGCCTGCCGCAATAGTCTTTCGGCCCGGCGCAAATCGCCCTTGCCGATTGCCAGCGAGGCCAGCACGTAAGGCGCCACGTGGCGGTAAGCTGCGGTGCGACCGACCAGAACGAGGTCCTCTTCCGTTCGTTCGTCGATTCCCAGCTTAATCTTGCTCAGCGCCCGGTAATACCGGGCCGTATGATCATCCTCGTTGC
The DNA here is from genome assembly GCA_030605745.1 of Pirellulales bacterium. Taxonomy (GTDB): domain Bacteria; phylum Planctomycetota; class Planctomycetia; order Pirellulales; family Thermoguttaceae; genus JAUWHT01. The sequence goes on from JAUWHT010000430.1 coordinate 7,594, forward strand.
GGCGGAGAGCCTTCTGGGAAAGCTGATAGGCTTCCTTGAAGCGGCCCGTCTTGTAGTAGACTATCGCCAGACCGCGCAAGGCCGGGGTGAATCCCGGGGCCTTCTTCAGTGCTTGCTGAAAAAGCCTTATCGCCTTGGTCGGTTTCCAGTGCTTAAGCGCGTAGTAACCGGCAAGATAGATCTCTTCGGCCGAGGCCGTTTCGCCAGACGGCGGCCGGGGTTCGAATTCGGGTGGCGGGATTTTCTTTTTTCCCGGGCAGTAGGCGATGATTTCCCGGCCTTGGCGATCCTGGAGAACTAACCGGCAGGCGTTCGGTTTCTCGGGCGGCGCGATCTCCTTTTGCCAGGACTTGCCCGGCCCGATGGTCAGTTTCTCGGAAAACACTTCCTTGCCGTCGGCCAGGATCTTTAGCATCGCGTCGCGCAGTTCGGTCGTCGTGTTCAGGACCAGCAGAAGCTTCCCGTCGCGGAGCGAATAGTTCACCGCCGCCTCGCGATTCAACTTCACCACCCCTTTCATCTTCTTGAGCGGATACCAGTACTCCTCCCAGCTTTCGTTAAGATGGGGCTCAAAGATCCAACAGTCGCCTTGGGTCAGAAGGCGGCCGGACTGGAGTTCAATGTACTGGCCATCCGCGTCAGTGAGGATGTCTCCCCAGATAGCGCCGTCCCGGGACGTCCCCCAGGTAAAGAACTTCTTTCCGAAACTCTCATACTTCGCAGCATAATGGGCCGTGCCGTAGTCCCGCTCATGATGGTAAGCGCCGATGTATCCTCCCGAAACACCACAAAAATAGTCGTAGGGGCAGTGCGTGTTCTTGTACCACGAAACGTCCTTTCCGCGGCAAATCGGCCACGGCTTAGGGTCCCGGCGACTGCCGAAGTAGGTGTAGTCGGTGGGCGGAAGCGTGACCCGTGTATCCGACCAGATGTGGACCGCCGCATTTGCCCAGAAATAACCATTGTTGTGGGTCAACGTCCTGTTGAACAGCAGAATCCTATTGCAGAAGTACGACCGGTCGGGATACACCGTAGTGGCCACGGCCCATTTCATGCGTCGGACCCATTCGATTGTGCCGACGACGCACGTTACGCTCCCGTCTTCGCCCTTGAGGATCTTGTACTGCACTGGCGAGAAGGTGTTGACGGTATGTCCGCGGGTTGGGAAGTTCCATTCGATCCCGCCCGAAAGCCACGCACCCCGCAAGGCCACAAGTCCCGGCTTGATGACGTGATTGCGGTAGATGAAGTCGGCGTCGCTGTTGGTTTTGTCGTGCGCGGCGTAGATTCTCCCGCCCAGGTCGGGCAGAATAATCACCCGAATGTAGTCGTTCTCGAGAATCACCGCGCGATAGCTCTTAGCCGTCTTGTCTTGCGTTATATCGGTCTGCATCGAGTAGGGGTAAACATTGGGTTTCCAAAGCGGCGGATTCTTGTCTTCCGGCCCGATCGCGTAGGTGGGAATGTCAAGCGTCGTTTCCCGAACCACCGCTTCCCCGGCCTGGGCCGCAACGGGGTAAAAGGCAAGCAGAGCGGAACTGAGAAAAGCAAGGTACTGCATTGGCCTCTCCTCGATTGGGGTGGATGCCTACTTATATGGCTGACACAAAATATAAGTATAGTCGGCGCGAGAACACTTGGCAACAGGCCCAGGAGAGGACGGTGTCAACCCGGCAGATCTGAACGAACCCTTGGTGCGAGCGAGTAAGCAGCGGGAGAGGGGTTCCGATAGGGGGGCGTGGCGGGTATTCTAAATGGGTGGGTTTTGCGCTGGCGGTATGCCCGCGGGACGTTGTCACCCGGCTATTGGAGGTGTGTGTTGGATAAAGAGTTTCGGCAGATCGTTTGGGGTGAACAACTCCAGGCTGACTGGGAGCAACTACTGCGGCTGGCGGTGCGCGAGGACCTTGGTGATGATGGTGATTGGACTACCAGAGCGGTGGTGCCGGAAGATGTTGTCGGTCGGGCAGAAGTGGTTGCCAGGCAGCCGGGGGTTATCGCTGGGTTGCCCGGCGTGAAGCGGACGCTTGAGGAGATCGAGCCGCGGCTCCGCTGGTTGCCGGAGGTGGAAGACTGTCAAGCGGTGGGGCAGGGCGGGCGGATCGGGCGGATCGACGGACCAGCACGAGGGATATTGGCGGCCGAGCGGTTGGTGCTGAACCTGCTGGGGCGCCTGTCGGGCATCGCTACGCTGACGCGCCAGTACGTCGAAGCGGTAAGCGGTACGAAGGCGCGGATCTACGATACCCGGAAAACTGCGCCCGGCTGGCGGCGGCTGGAGAAGTACGCGGTGTGTTGCGGCGGCGGGTCGAATCATCGCACCGGGTTGTTCGACGCGGTGTTGATCAAGGACAATCACCTGGCGCTGGGCAGCAAATCGTCGCAGCACGCGGCCGGGTACACTCCTGCCGAGGCGGTTCACCGCGCCCGGCGGTTCATCCAGGACCATGCGCCTGATTCGGTCCACAACAGAATGATTATCGAGGTCGAGGTGGACGCGCTTGAGCAGCTTGACGATGTCCTATCGGCCAGGCCGGACATCGTGCTGCTGGACAACATGAGTCCGGCCGAGCTGCGCGACGCGGTTGCCCGGCGCGACGCCTGTAATCGGGTGATTGAGTTGGAGGCGTCCGGCGGGGTGAATCTTCGGACAGCCGGCCGGATCGCTGCGACCGGGGTGGAGCGGATCAGCGTGGGTGCGCTGACGCACTCGGCGGCCTGTCTGGACATCGGGCTGGATCTGGAAACCTAAGGCATCTATTTACAGTGTC
>JAUWHT010000206.1 GCA_030605745.1 Pirellulales bacterium
GCTGGCGTACATCCGGTATCCGGTTCATGTTAGCGACCTGCAGCGAGAGGACTGGGTCGAACAACGAGAAAATGTTCTAACATCAGCATTAGACCGCTATAAACCCAAGAAATCCTTGCCAACATCGTGAGGCACTACCCAATCTTCTGTAGTGATTTTTTAGCTGATAGCTGATAGCTTGCTAAGACTTGCTCTTACGTTTGTCCAACCTTTCCCTCACCGTCGGGAACCGCGAGACGTCCGTGTGGGGCAGGAAACAGGCGGACGTGAACTTTTCCATGTACGCCGGGTCGACCATTAGTTCCTGATAGCTGATCCGGTCGCGGACGCTGTGCACCTGGTCGAACATGCTGCGGCTGAGCATCACCAGCTTCGCGCCCGCGATGCAACTGTTGCCGATGAACTCAACTCGCTCCAGTGGCACGTCGGGCAGCAGGCCGATGGTGATGCAACTGGAAATATCCAGCCGGTTGCCGAACGCCCCGGCAATGTAGACCTTCCGGATGTCGTCAAAGGAAAGGCCCACCGACTGCACCAGCGAGTCGGCGGCTGCGTAGATGGCGCCCTTGGTGCGGATGAGGTTCTCCACGTCGGCCTGGCTAATGACCACGTCGCGCACGCTGCCGGACTCCTTGGCCGGGACGAGAACAAACTCCGGTCTGTCGTCCTCCTCGGAAACCCTGAACCGATCGCATGCACGGTTGACCTGGAAGCGACCACTGCGGTCCACCAGCCCGGCAAGGAACATCTCGGCGAGGGCATCGATCAGGCCGGTTCCACAGAGTCCCAGGGCTGGTCCACCGTCAATGGTGGTTGCCGAGACGGCCAGCCCGTGGCGGAATATCCGCACACTGTCGATTGCCCCGAATGTCGCCCGCATCCCACAACTGACCGACCCGCCCTCGAATGCCGGTCCTGCGGAGGCCGAACAGGCAACGATGAAGTCCTTGTTTCCCAGCACCACCTCGCCATTGGTGCCGATGTCCAGCAGAAGTGAGAGTTCATCAGACTTGTACATACCGGAAGCCAAGATGCCGGCCGTGATGTCGCCGCCGACGAAGCTTCCGACCATTGGCAGGGTATAGAGGATCCCACGCGGGTGTATTCTGAGCCCGACTTCGGCCGCCCTGAGCGGCGGCGGGCTGGTGGCCACAGGGACAAACGGCGAAAGACGGATCAGGTCCGTCTCCAACCCGAGCAGGAAATGCAACATCGAAGTGTTGCCCGCCGCTACCACGCAGTGGATGTCGCCGCGTCCGACCTGTGCCCGCTCGACCAGATCGTCGATCAGGGTTTCTACGTCCCGGATGATCGCCTGGTGGAGCGTCTCCGCCCAGCCGGGCCGCCGGGCGCAATTTATGCGGTTGATGATGTCCGCGCCGCACTCGATCTGGGAGTTGTACTTTGCGGCTGCCTCGCGCGTGGTTCCACAGGTGAGGTCGACCAGGTGCCCTACCACGGTCGTGGTCCCCACATCCAGCGCCAGGCCGAAACTCCGGTCGGAGGTATCACCCTGCTCGACACAGAGCACTTCGTTGACCTCGCTTCGCAGGCCCACGGTTGCGGTAACGCGGCCGTCCCACTTCCAGTTCCACGAGGACCGGTTCTCCTGGAGCCGGCGGAGCACTCGCGGCAACTCTCGTGTGATCTTCAGGCCCATCTGCAGCGGGCCCGGACACTTCTTCGACACGGCTTCCAACAGACGCTCCTGGTCGGCCGTGGGGTCGTCGAGGGTGGGCTCCGGAAGGACGAGGAAAAACTTCTCGATCACCGGGGTAAGTTCAGTGGGCGGGCGCTCGGCTCCGCGGTGGGCAAAGTCGCGGAACCGCTCGCTGTCCCGGCCGATGCCCTCGTAGCCGACCAGCCGCGACTCGGGCGGGACCTCGACCAGCAGGTCGCTGCGGGGATACACCTGGCAAGCCAGCACGTATCCGCGGCGAATCTCATCCCGGGTGAGGAACTCGGTCGACTCCCCCTCGACCTCGCCCTCGCGGACTATCACGCGGCACTTACCGCAGACGCCCTCGCCTCCGCAGATCGCGCCCACGTAGACGTTCGCCTGACGCGCGGCTTCCAGCAGCGTCTGGCGCTGGTCGGCCACGGTCTCGCGCTGGTCAGGAAGAAAACGGATGCGAAAATTGGACACGATCAATAACACCTCGTCGTAAGTCGTTTAGCCGCCGGGCTTGCCCGGCGCGTTTGCGCTGGAGCGTATTGGCACCCACCAACGCGCCGGGCAAGCCCGGCGGCTAAACTTTCCACTGCTTCTTAAGGTAACTCGGCAAGCCAGATGCCTCCTTCGGACCGATCTGAACCGACCAGCCGGACTCATCCTCGACACCTGCCGAGAGCACGGCCACCAGGCCCGGAATTACCAACTGCCGGTGCGAGACCTTTTCTTCGACTTGGGAACTCTTTAGCGCCCGGGTAATCGTCTCGGCGTTGAACTTGTCGGAGGCCCAGGCCGTAAGCACCGAAGTCCCCTCGGTATCGACCGCCAGCACGTATGCCGGCACCCGGCTGGCCTCCACCTCGCCTTCAACCGAGTAGTAGCTCAGCGAGAAATTGGTGGTCACCAGCAGCGGCGAGTCGCCGCCGACTTCGCCGACCGCGTTGAGCTTGGGCTCGACGGCTACCGGCTTCTGCGGGTCGACATAGATATCCTGCCGCGTGGTGAGTATGGGAAGCATCTGCCACGGCTCGACCGCGTCGGTGACCACAACAGCGGCGTACTTGGCGATGTAGGTGCTCGCCTCGACCGCCTGCATGGTCGGATCCGTCTGGGTGGTCAACGCGATCGTGGGGTAGCCCACCGGACGGAAACTCTTTAGCGCGAGCCGCCTGATCTGGGTCAGCGCCTCGAGCGTCGGCTTCAGGCCGCGGGCACCTGGGTCCAGCACGATTTCTTCCACCCCGGCAGCGGTCAGCTTCGGTGTCAGTTCGGCCAGGGCTTCCAGGCCGTCGGCGCGGACGGCCAGCGGGCAATCGTTATCCTTGGCAACTCCGGCGGCCGCTTCAGCCTCGGTAGGGTCAGAGATGTACAGCAGCGGTCGCGTTCCCGGCAGCGCCGCGGCTGCCTTCTTCAGGTTGCCGGCTGTCGCAGACATCAACACGCAGTCCAGGCCGGACTTCTCAGCCGCCAGCCTGGCCGCCTTCTCGAACCGGTCTGCCTTGGCGGACTCGTTGTCCACCGCCACCAGATTCACCTTGATCTGTGTGCCTACCCGCTCGAAGACCAGCCGGCCGATTGCCTCAGCCCGCTCGGCAATCGCACTCTCCTCCAGCGTATCGGAGATCCTCACGGCCACCGCCGCGGGGCGGTAGAACCTCTCTTCGTGGCGGTAGAGCTGCGTCTCGTTTCCGATCTTGATCTCGTTGTCATCCGTGCCGATCCGTACGAGTTGAATTGGCGGTCGCGAGGCGGCCTCCAGCGCCGCTTTGGCCTCGGCGGTGACGTGAGGGCACTTTTCCAGCGGGACCTGCCCGGCCGCCATCTTCATGGCAAAGGCCAGACAAGTGGGAAAACCGCAGTCCTTGCAGTTGGTCCTCGGCAACTGCTTGTAGATTTCAAGACCGGTGAGAGCCATGGTTCCTCCTCGTTCAGTGTAAACCGTTTAGCCGCCGGGCTTGCACGGCGCGTTTGCGTTTGGGCCTATTGACGCTGTACAAATTGGTGGCACGCTCTAAGGAACGAAGGGCGTGGTGAGGTGCCCTAAACACGCCCTTCGCTGCGCTCAGGGACGTGCCACCCTTGGTAGAATTCGTACAAGTTATTTGTGCGCGGGCTCTAAACTATAACATTGGATCAAGCGTAAGGGCCGGATGTTTCACTTTTTCCATGTGTGCGAGCACTTCTTCTTCGGTCATGGCGTCTTCCTCAGTGGCGATTTTGTCGAGCAGGTCCGGCTCTCCGACTCTTTCGGCCTCCTTTTGGAACCGCTCACGAATACCTTCCTTAAGCTGCTTGGGTATCCAGACGAGGCGTTTCACGCCTCCGTCGGCGGAGATGAACTTGGGGCTGGATAGATACAGTCTGCCGACGCCGATGAAACCGGGCGTCTGGGCGCCGCCTCCAGTTGCCGAGGCCAACTCGCCGAAGGTCATCCCCGACGGCGTAGTATCGAGAAACTCGCGGTTGACCACCATCACACCGCCCGCCATGGGCAGGATGGCCACGATGCACTCGAAGCAGCCGCAGCTTGTCATCGGCGACTCCAGCAGGCAATATGCGCAGAACCGCTCGACCTTGCGGTTGGACTTTTCGTAGACGAACTTGTTCACGCCCTCCCACTCGCCCTTGATGTGGTCGATAGTGCGGCCCTTAGAGATCGGCTGGTTGGGGCCGGTGGGGTTGATCTCGTAGTTCGCCCGGCCGTCGAGCCAGTTGTAGGCGCCGCAAAGCCCCAGCCGCTGTGGGGTAATCACGCACACGTGATCGGGCGCATAGCTCTGGCAGACCGTGCAACTGTAGAAGATGTCTACCGACTCGTCGGTCATCCCGGCGATGCGGTCGTCGCGGTAGCTGAACGCCTTTTGGGCCTGTTTTATCTTTGCCTTGACCTGGTCGGCCTCGGTACACAGCCGTACGGCCACCTTATCGATGATTCCGCCGTAGTCGTCGTGGAGCTTCGCGTGCAGGATCGTGCCGAGATGGCGCAGTCGGAAGCCGGCGTCGAAGGCCTTCTTGCTGACACGGCACCAGAGTTGGTCGCGCTGGCCAGTGTGCATAAAGCCCATCGCATGGCTGGTGTAGAGGTGGATCTGCCTTTCCATGATCCCCTCGAAGTCGCGCTGCATTTTGCGGCCGGCGACCAGCACTTCGATCGCAAGCGGCATCGCACCGCCCGGCTCGACCGAGTCGATGTCCGGCCCGGTGAGTTGGATATCGCCGTCCTGGATGTCGGCCGGGTCGACCATATAGGCGTACTCCAGCGCGTCGGAATACTTGAAGCCGAACTGCACGTGCATGTCGTCCTTGCGGACCCGTTCGCCCTCGAAGGCTGCAGCGTAGCCGACGGGAATGTCGATCTTCTCAATCTTCACCTTCACCGCCCGGGTGTCAATGCAGGTGGGCACCAGCTTCTCGTAGTCGGTTTCAACCACAATCGCTTCGCGCACGGTGACGCCGGTCGGTCGCACCTCGGGAGTGGTCTTGCTGTCCGAGATCACCGGGTAGCCGAGAAGGATGGCGGCTGCGCCGGTGGCGTACCAGTCGTCGGGGATCTCCCCGAAGGTAATCCCGAAGGCATGAATTCGCCGCTTCGTGTAGTCCAGACACTTGCGCGACTCGCCTCGCTTATGGTTGCCGAAGGTAAGTGCGCTGCGGATCGACCAGTTAAGCACGTAGATTGCGTCCAGGGTATCGGGACCGACCGGCACGACGTACAGGTCCCAGCACTCCTCCAACGGCGCGTCGTCCTTGAACACACCGCCGGCGACCATCTGCTGGCGCATCGTCTTGCCGTCGCGATTGGCGCAGAGGAACGTCAGAATGCTCCGCTGCTGTAGTTCGCGAACGACCTTCACGGCGATTTCGGTGGTGGGAGCAGGCCCGAGGATCGCCGCGAACCCGGGCATCCGGCCGTCGACAAGCTGGATGCCCAGCTCGCGCATGATCGTATCGGAGATAAAGCCCTGCCAGCCGGTCGGCGTCTGGTAGCCGTTTGCGGTCCTCAGCGCGACCAGCGCCTCTTGGGCGAGCATGGTGGCCGCACCCGCGTCCATCCCGTCGCCGAGGTACGGCAGCCACAGCTCGTCGGAGGGCACGGGCGCGAGCAGTTCGCGGGCATGCTCGACCTGCGGCCGCAGCTCGCCGACCGTTTTGACCTCAAGCCCCATAAGTGCGTAGGACATCGGCAAGTTGTAGGCCGTAAGCGGTCCCCAGCCAACGGGTTTGTCGGGGCCGTGCTTGGCGATCGCCTTTTCAAGCGCCTCCTCGGCCTGTTTGACCCACCGGTGCGCGCCCCGGATCACCTGTGTGAAGACCTGTTTGGACATTAGTGCCTCTCGTCAGGGTTTGCTCAAGAGCGACTTTACATTTCACAGACTTTGCATTTC
>JAUWHT010000094.1 GCA_030605745.1 Pirellulales bacterium
CTGGCGTACATCCAGTATCCGGCTCATGTCAGCGACCTGCAGCGAGAGGACTGGGCCGAACAACGAGAAAATGTTCTAACATCAGTATTAGACCGCTATAAACCCAAGAAATCCTTGCCAACATCGTGAGGCACTACCGAACTTCGAGGGGGTAGAATAGCTGTGGAGCAAAAGCTGTCAGGAATCTTTTGTTAACGATTTAGGCTTTGTTCCACGCATCATCATCCCCCGGTTGGATCGTCCGTCTGAAACTCGATACTCGTAAGTGCTTTTCTGATAACCGGTTAGGTCGGTTCGTGCTCGGGGGGTATAGGTCTGAAACTGGGTGAAGTTCGGGCCGGTTTCCTCGTCGTAAGTAGTTACCGGCAAACGACTTGCAAACAGAAATCCCCAGCCCCAAAATCCGTGACGGTCAGCAAGATTTTTCGGGCTTGCGGACCCTCTACAGTCGCGTTGCCCCATGATATGCTAATAACCATTGTTTGCTACAAGTGGCCTCAGGACAACAGATTGAAAGGACCGAATGGATGAATAAGACAAGATTTCACCGTCGTCACTTCCTGAAAGCGGGGGCCGCGGGGGCCGCAGGAATCGTCCTAAGAGGGCCACACGCGGCGTGGGCGACTAATCCCGGATTGCTGAGAATTGAAGAACCGTTCCACGGGGCCGTCCTCAACCATCGTCACGGGCGCCAGACGTCGGACGGGCTGACGATCCAGGTGACCGGGGGTGCCCCGCTGGGAGATCGCGTGCTGGTCAACGGCAAACCGGCTGAGCGGGCGGGCACCGCCTTTTCCGCCGAATTGCTCTTACGCGAAACAGAGACCGACATCGTTGCGGCCTCGGAAGGCAGCTATGGGTACGGGGAGCATCAGGTGCGCGTGGTCTGGGACAAGCATTCCAAACCACGGTATCGTTTCGCCATCGATGATAACATCTTTTTCTTACGGGATATCGCGCAGAACAACTACCGCTCGCTGTTCGACTGTTTCTATCTGGACATGCTCCGTGGGCTCCATCGTGAGTACGGGACTCTGTTCGCTCTGAACATCTACTTCGCCACCAATGACGGATTATTTGATCTGACGCGGTTTCCCGACCGCTACAAGAAGGAGTGGCGGGACAACGCCGACTGGCTGAAGCTTGCCTTCCATGCCCACGCGGATCAGCCCGACCGACCCTACCAGTACGCCTCGCCGCAGAAGTTGATCGCCGACTTTGACAAGGTCGCTGAGCAGATCCACCGCTTCGCGGGCGAGGTGCGTGGGGGCTAGAATTGATATATGGTGATTTTGTGCGTGTGGTTTGGTTCCTTTTCTTCAGACTGGGAGGGTTTTGTGCGATGAAGAGTCTCGCTTGCGTAGCTGCGATGTTGGTTGTGTTGTTGGCCGGTTCGACGGCAATGGGCGCTTGGACGTATGTCGCGCCGGCGCCGATGGTGGTCCATGCGTACTATCCGCCTGGTCCGGTGTGTGCGTATCCGGCCCCGATGGTGGCCGCTCCGGCGCATGTAGTCTATCGTGTTCCATACACGGTCTATCGTGCCCCAGTGGTTGTCCCGACAACCGTTTGGTACCCGCCGCCGGTGGTGGTCTACCCGAAGGTGTTCATCCCCGGCCAGCCGGTCCGCAACGTGCTCCGCGCGGTGCTGCCGTAGGAATAGGGGCGAGGGGTCAGGGATCAGGGGCCAGGGGCGAGGGGCGAGTGAGTATCGCCCATCGTAGCACAGGCATCTCGCCTGTGCTTTTCAGCCACGGGCCGGAAGCCTGTGCTACGGATGTCCCCTTTTCTTCTTCGTCGAGATTCGGCTACTTGACCAGGTTTCGGATCTATGCGATAATGGAATAATCGCTCATGGGTAGGACTTCGGCACGGCCGAAGGCCCGTCGGTGGTTACCGATTTGAGTACCCGTTCACTATCAAGCTGGGAGAATGACATGACTCAATCCAACGATGCTTCGCACGCCACTCGCCGACAGTTCCTTCAACGAAGCGGCTCGCTGGCTGCGGGTGCGGCTGCGCTTGACAGTATGGCGCGCACCGTCCACGCTGCTGAGGACAACACGATTCGCCTGGCGCTTATTGGCTGCGGCGGGCGTGGTTCCGGCGCCGTGCGCGACGCGCTCTCCGTTCGCGATTGCGGACCGGTTAAGTTGTACGCGATGGCCGATCTGTTGAAAGGCAAGATATCCTCGTCGCACAAGGCTCTCGAGAAGCAGTTTGGCGACAAGGTCGACGTTCCGGAGGACCGCAGGTTCGTCGGCTTCGACGCTTACCGCAAGGCAATCGACATACTCAGGCCCGGCGACATTGCCATGTGCACCACACGGGCCTACATCCGGCCGGTCCACGTCGAGTATGCCATCAAGAAGGGCATCAACGTCTTTATGGAAAAACCGTTCGCGCCCGATCCGGGCGGCCTACACCGGTTGCTCCGTGCGGGCGAGGAGGCGGATAAGAAGAACGTCAAGATCGCCGCCGGGCTCCAGTGCCGTCACTCTCCGGCACGCCAGGCGTTGATTGATAAGATCCGCGACGGCGCCATGGGCGACATACCATTGATCCGCGCCAACCGCCTCGGCGGCGCCGGATGGCTCGGCAATCAGGGCGACAAGGCCAATGACCTGATGAGTCAACTCCAATTCGGGAGAAGTCATCTGTACTGGGTCGGCTCGGGCCACATGGTCGATAACTTGATCCACCAGATCGACGAGTGCTGCTGGATCAAGGACGCCTGGCCGGTTGCTGCGCACGGTCTGGGCGGACGCGTCCCCGGGAGCACGGATTGCGGCCAGAACATCGATGTCTACTCCATCGAGTACACCTTCGCCGACGGAACTAAGGCGTTCTGCGGTTTTCGCCGAATCAAAGGCACCCGCACCGACTTTGCCACCTATATCCACGGCACCAAATGCGCCGCACAGTTCTCCGGCAATATCCACGCTCCCACCGTCCACATGTACAAAGACCAACGGACCAAGAAGGACAACATCGCCTGGAAGCCCACTAAGGACGCTTTTAGCCCTTGGCAGTACGAATGGAACGACTTCATCGCCAGCATCCGCAACGATCGGCCTCACAACGAGTGCAAACGTGCGGTCTACTCCGACCTCACCACGCTCATGGGCCGCGCCGCTTGCCACATCGGCCAAGCCGTTACGTGGGACGACATGATGAAGTCGAACTTCCAGTTCTGCGACTACCTCGACACGTTGAGCCACGACAGTCCTGCCCCTGTCAAAGCCGACGAAAACGGCCAATTCCCCGTGCCGATCCCGGGCTCGTGGACGGAGGTTTGAGAGAGGTGTTGAGAGAGGTGAAGAAAAGGTGACATCCACATTTAGCCTCGCCAGGGCCGTTTGCGGCTGCGGAACTTGCGCAGGCTGTCGATGGCGATCTTCACGTCGGTCTCGACCTGGAAGTCGAACATTCCTGCGATGATGAAATCGGCTCCGTGGCGATAGACATAGCGAAACGCTTTCCGCGGCATGATCGCCCCAGCCGCCATCACTTTGAACGCCACCCAGGGCACCTCGACCGTTTCCATGAAGGCCGCCGTCTCCTCGGGATTATTGCACCACATGCCGTCGTTGTTTGCGTTATGGTCGGCCGGATGCGCCTTCATCCAGTCATATTCTTTCCGGCTTTCCTTGGGCGTGGCCGACCAGTACTGGTCCGTGTGGAAGGTTTTGACGTAGTAATCGGGGTTGATCTTGTTCTTCTCGCAAGCGATGGGCACATTCAGCGAGTGGCTTCCGACACCGGCGGGCACGCCCTGGGCTTTGATCAGGTCGACCATCTGCCCGATCACATCCATCTTGCCGCCGTTCATCATGTGTCTGTCGGTCACCCCGCCGTGCGAATACAACAGCGTGGCACCCAGATCGACCTGGCGTTTAATAGCCTCATTCATCTTGGTCTTGTCCTCGAAGAGTGGGATACAGATCATGGTTTGAATCTTCGCGGCGCGACGTTGGTTGTACTTCAGCACCGCATCCCAGCACTTAGGGTCCAACTGGATCGTATTGATGCCGCACGCCTGGGCAAGTTCCAAAGTCTCGAAGATTTTTGGCTCGGTGTTGTAGGACGTGAATAGCTTGGAGGTATACATCAGGTCACGACTATGGGCCCAACCGCCGATCAGGTTGCCGCCGATGAAAAGCCGGCTGACCGACACGTTGCCGATCTTGCCGCACGGCAGGCTGCCGGGTGGAATGTCGGTTTTGGGCGTTTCAGTCTTGCTCTGACTGGTCTCGGCAACCCCGTCTTGCATAGCGGCCAGGAGGGTATTCTCCTCGATGCTGCCGTATGCAGCGCCCATTCCAGCCGCTCCTAGTACGCCTCTGGCCAGGAAACACCGACGGTCAGTTCTGTCTGCAATTTTTGGTTACCTCTTTATTTGAACCCAGTGGTATGGTAATACTGGTGATAGTGCTGCCCATACTATTCTAAGCATGCCGGAAGTATACGATGATCTGCCGCTGGTGTCAAGAATAGTGGATGTCCCCCTTTTTCTCAAGGAACCCACCATGCGAGATATCCGAATCGCTGCGGCGCAGTTCGAGTGCCGTGATGGCGACAAAGATTACAACTTCGGCCGGATCGAAGCGCTGGCCCGATGTGCCGTTGAGCAGGGGGCCGAGATCGTCAGCTTTCACGAAGGCTGCATTACCGGCTATACGTTCATCCAGGACCTCTCGCGCGAGCAGCTTGAAGAGCTTGCCGAGCCGGTTCCCGAGGGGCCGAGCACCGAAAGATTGATCGAGCTTTCTCGGCAGTGCGGCGTGCCCTTGCTGGCCGGGCTGCTCGAGCGGCACGACGGCAAGCTGTACAACACCTACATCGCGGTTGCGCCTGAGGGCTTTGTGACCAGGTTCCGCAAGCTGCATGCATTCGTCAGCAAGCACCTAAGCTGGGGTGACGAGTTCGTGGTCTTCGATCTGTGCGGCGTTCGCTGTAGCATCCTGATATGCTACGACAACAACCTGGTCGAGAACCCGCGGATCGTGGCCCTAAAGGGCGCTGAGGTGGTGTTCGCGCCGCACGTAACCTGCGGCCTGCCCAGTCCGATGCCCGGTCGCGGCAAGATCGACAAGCGGCTCTGGGACAACCGCCATCGCGACCCGGTGCCGCTGCGGATGGAGTTCGACGGCCCTAAGGGCCGCGGCTGGCTGATGCGCTGGCTGCCCACCCGGGCGTATGAAAACGGCCTCTACTACGTGTTCACCAACCCGGTGGGCGTGGACCACGACACGATCAAGCCGGGCTGCGCAATGGTGATCGACCCATTCGGTGAGATCATCGCCGAGTCGCGGGCATTGGGCGACGACGTGGTGGTCGGGCTGTGCACACCGGAGAAGATCGACCTGAGCGGCGGCCGACGTTACATCAAGGCCCGACGCCCGGAACTCTACAGCAAACTCTCCGAGCCGCTCCCCGAAGGCCAAAAGCCCGAGGTCAACCCCGGCTGGCGAATGTGATGGCCGCTCGCAGCTAAGTTCAAGTTTTGCACATTTTCGGGCTCGAAATGTAGCTGAAATGGTATCGGCCTCCAGGCCAATTTGGGATAGCATGTGATTCAACCGTCACAAAACATTCCCGCAGGCAAGGAGGCCGACCCATGCAGCTTACTA
>JAUWHT010000386.1 GCA_030605745.1 Pirellulales bacterium
CTGGCGTACATCCAGTATCCGGCTCATGTCAGCGACCTGCAGCGAGAGGACTGGGCCGAACAACGAGAAAATGTTCTAACATCAGTATTAGACCGCTATAAACCCAAGAAATCCTTGCCAACATCGTGAGGCACTACCCTATATTCAGTTTCAGTAGTTCTAAATTTGACACTGACAAACGCCCCGGGACTGCGGTCCCGGGGTAAAGAGCACTGCTGAACCGCCAAAATATCCCCCGGACCGCAGTCCGGGGGCGTTTTGTCTGAAATCTGGGGGAAATCCTGGCCAAATTTGGTATCGAGCAAACCCATGCCACGAATCATTGTTCTGGACAATCTGTCCCAAGATGGTCTCGATCTGTTGCAATCGGCTGGAAACGTCGAATACGAAGTCCGCACCGGTCTGAAAGGCGAACAGTTGCGCGACGCACTGTTGGAATTCGACGGAGCAATCTGTCGAAGCGGCGTGAAGCTGACCGCAGACGTGCTGGAAGGTAACCGGCGACTGAAGGTGATTGCCCGGGCAGGCGTGGGTACCGATAACATCGACAAGCAAGCCGCCACCCGGCAGGGAATCGTGGTGATGAACACGCCGGGCGGAAATACGATATCCACCGCCGAGCATACCATCGCACTGATGCTGGCGCTGTCGCGCGACGTCTATCCGGCCTATTGGTCTCTGGTCGAGGGCCGCTGGGACCGCAAGCAGTACATGGGCACGCAGTTGGCCGGTAAGACCCTGGGGATCATCGGCCTGGGGCGGGTCGGGCAGGCAGTCTCCACCCGGGCACGGGCGATGGAAATGCGTGTGCTCGGATACGATCCGTTTCTTCCAGCCCAGCGGGCGAAGGAACTGGGGATCGAGACCTGTTCTTCTGCCACTGAGATGCTCCCGTTGGTCGATTACCTTACCGTCCACACACCGCTTAACGACGAAACCCGAGACCTCATCGGCACCAAGGAAGTTGAGCTAATGCGGCCGGGTGTTCGGCTGATCAATTGTGCCCGCGGCGGCATCTACAACGAACAGGCATTGGTCGAGGGGCTTAAGAGCGGGCACCTGGGCGGCGTGGCGCTGGACGTGTACGAGTCCGAGCCGTGCACCGACAGCCCCTTGTTCGGGATGCCCGGCGTGTTGTGCACGCCCCACCTGGGCGCCAGTACCGAAGAGGCCCAGACCAACGTGGCGGTCGAGGCGGTCGAGCTGTTAATCGATTTCTTTACCACCGGCGCAATCCGCTCGGCAGTGAACATGGTACCGATCGATCCCAAGACGTTGGAGGCCCTTCGCGGGTACCTGAACGTAGCCTACCGGTTGGGGCTTCTGCTGGCCCAGGTCGATCACAGCCCGCCGCTGGCCTGCAAGCTCCGCTACGAGGGCGAGGTGGCCCGGAAGGACTGCCGCTTGCTCTCGGCCGCCTTCGCCACCGGCCTGTTGGAACACGCCATGGAGGCCGAGGTCAACCTGGTCAACGCCGAGGTCCTGTTGCAGCAACGCGGTATCGAGCTGGTCGAGCAGCGCAGCAGCGACTTCGGCGACTTCAGCTCACTGATTACCGCCGAAGTCCTGAGCGACGAGCGGACGTCGATCGCCGCCGGCACGCTGTTCGGCAACAACATGCCGCGACTGGTGCGAAAGGGCAACTTCCAACTGGAAAGCCGCCTGGACGGCATCTTGATGTTCTTCATGCACCGCGACGTGCCGGGTGTGATCGGTAAGCTGGGCACCGTCTTCGGAAAGCATCGGGTGAACATCGCCCAGATGTCGGTCGGCCGCGGCACCGATAAGCCGGGCGGGGCACAGGTCGGCGTCCTGTCCTTGGACGCCCAGCCGCCGGCAGAAGCGCTGGCCGAAGTGCTCGCCTTGGAGCACGTCAGCAGGGCATGGATCGTCAAACTCCCGCCGGCCGACGTACTACCCACATGGTTGGGCGGGCAAGGACATTGAAAAAAAATTGCAAATTGGCAATTGCAAATTGGAAAATTGTATGAACTGGATTGAACAACAAGACCCTGAGTTGTGGACGGCCGTTGCCGGCGAGATCACCCGGCAGCGCGACCGGCTGGTGATGATCGCCAGCGAGAACTACACCAGCCCCGCCGTGCTAAAGGCCGCCGGAAGTCTGCTCACCAGCAAGTATGCCGACGGCTATCCGGGCCGGCGGTATTTCGGTGGGTGCCAGTTCGTCGACATCGTCGAGGAGTTGGCCCGTGATCGCGCTAAGGAACTCTTCGGCGCCGAGCACGTCAACGTCCAGCCCCACGCCGGTACCCAGGCCAACGTGGCCGTGTATCTTTCGGCCCTTCAGCCGGGCGATACAGTGTTGGGAATGGACCTGGCGCACGGCGGGCACCTGACGCACGGGATGAAGCTGAACATCTCGGGCAAGCTGTACCATTTCGTCAGTTACGGCGTGCGGCCCGACAATCACCGGATCGACTTCGACCAGGTTGCCGCCCTGGCCCGGGAGCACAAACCGCGGCTGATCGTGGCCGGTGCCAGCGCCCATCCGCGGGAGATCCGCCACGGGGTGTTCGCCCAGATCGCCCGTGATTGCGGGGCGAAGCTGCTGGTGGACATGGCCCATTACGCGGGCCTGGTGGCGGCTGGGGTGCACGACGACCCGGTCCCGGTGGCCGACTACGTGAGCACCAGCACGCACAAGACGCTCCGTGGCCCACGCGGCGGAATGATCTTCTGCAAGGCCCGGTATGCCGAGCAACTCGACCAGGCCGTCTTTCCCGGCACCCAGAGCGGGCCGCTGATGCACGTGATCGCCGCCAAGGCCATCTGCTTTGGCGAGGCACTCACCCCCGAATTCAAGCAATACGCCCGGCAAATCGTCGACAACGCCCGGACACTGGCCGAATCGCTGCTGTCCGGAGGACTGAGACTGATTAGCGGCGGGACCGACAACCACTTGATGCTGGCCGACGTGACTACTATCGGACTTTCCGGACAGCAGGCCGAGCAACTGCTCGATCGCTGCGGCATCACTGTCAACAAGAACGTGATCCCCTTCGACCAGCGCAAGCCGATGGATCCCTCGGGCATCCGCATCGGCACCCCTGCCCTGACTACCCGGGGGATGGGACGCCGGGAAATGCAGTCCATCGGTTGCTGGATACTCCGCGCGCTGAAATCACCCGACGACGAAAAGCTCGCCGGACACATTCGCGGCGAGGTGTTGGAGTTATGCCGTCAGTTTCCAGTGCCGGGGGACGGGGAAATGCGGAATGATGAATGAGGGAACCGCTGGTGAGGACGATCAATGTCATCGGGTGTGGTAAGGTCGGCAGGACGTTGGCGCGTTTGTGGACTGAACACAACGTGCTGGAGGTCCGGTCCGTGCTGAACCGCTCGTTGCAGAGCGGCCGGCAAGCCGTCGAGTTCGTCGGCGGCGGCCGTGCGATCGAGAGTTATGCCGAATTGGAAACGGCAGACATCGTGATGGTCTCCACGCCTGACGAAGTGATCCAGCAGTGTTGCGGGCAGTTATGTCGCGCGGGGATCATTCAGCAGGGAGTCGTCGTATTCCACTGTAGTGGGTCGTTGCCCTCGGAGTTGTTGGCACTGGCAAGAGAGCGGGGCGCGTCGATCGCCAGTGTTCATCCGGTCAGGAGCTTTGCCGACCCGACCGCGGCCGTGGAGACTTTTGCCGGAACATATTGCGCGCTGGAAGGCGACCGGCAGGCCTGCGAAGTCCTTTGCGATGTGCTGCACCGCTGCGGTGCGAAAACGTTCCACGTGCAGCCGGAACTGAAAACCATCTACCACGTGGCCACGGTCGTCGTCTGCAACTACCTGGTTGCCCTGATGGAAGTCGGCCTGCGGTGCTTCGAGAAAGCCGGGCTGCCGCGAGAAACCGCCATCGAGGTCATGCAGCCCATCGTCACCGGAACCATCACCAACGTGTTCAAGCTCGGCCCGGTCCGCGCGCTCACAGGCCCAATCGCGCGAGGCGAACTGTCTGTGGTGGCAAGACAATGCCAGGCCCTCGGCCAGTGGGACCAGGAAATCCAGCGGATCTACGAAGGTCTCGGCCTGGTGGCCCTCGAACTCTCATCCGCCCAAGGCAATACCAACCCCGACGCCCTGGCCGCGATAAGGAAAACGCTTCAGAAATGAGAACCGCATTTATCCCGGATTTCCTAAGTGGTTGTACTAGCCGCGTATTCTTCCCGCAGTAGCTCCACTTCCTCGAAAATCGCCGTGATCTGCTGGTCGCTTACCTGCTGGTCCATGTTGATGCAGCACACGCCGGTAAGCCACGGGTTGGCCGAGTCGTGGACCAGCCGGCGGACGGTTTGGCGGATCTGGTCGGTGGTCTGCCTGACGATTTCGACCGGGCTCAGGCGGACGTTCAGGAACGTGTTGGGCAGGTGACGGCGGAGCTTGGCCACGTCACCGGGCCAGCCGACGTCGAGGAAGTCCAGGTGCGGTACCTTCGCGTACGACTCGGCGAACCGGTGTGGATCCACTCCGCAGTGGTGAATCCCGTACGGCCGGTACCGCTTGCTCCACGCGACGTCGAAACCCAACAAAAACCTTTCATAGATGTCCGTGGAGATCATCACGTTCGAGCATTCGCTGTGCAGGTGGACCGGCCCGGTGATGTGACGCACGTTGCGGTTCACGCTGATCGAGGTCGAACCGGTGGCTTGGGCCATCTGCCGGCTGAACCGCTCGACGACGGCAGCGATCTCGGTGGTGAACCGGACGGCCTCGTCGGGCTTATCGAACAGGTCCATCAGGAACGTCTGCCCACGCAGGTCCAGCGCCGTGTTGAGCACGCCGCCCCAACCGATGTCGCCGACGAGGTAGCCATGCTTGCCCTTCAGCGCGTCGAGCAGTTGCTCATATCTCTTGTAAGCGGGGCTCGTGAAGGGCGCGTCGCGGGAAATCTCCAGCGAGTCGATGTTGGCGGGGATTACTTGCGGCGGCGCGTCTTCGGAGTAGTCCACCCGGCAACCGAGCATCGCCGAGGTTAGGTATCCGGCCGCCAGGTGCACCGGCCCGATCAGCGGCAGGTCCCGGTTGCGATCCGCACCCAGCCCAAAGCGCCCCCAACGATCGAAAAGCACTTGCTCCATCCTCCGCTCGACTTCGACCCGCCGTGCCGGATGGAAGAAAAAATCCTCGTCGAAGGTGATCCCTTCATGGTGGTACCACCACGCCGGACTAAGCACAATGTCGGCCGGCAGCATGGGGTTCTGTAGCGTTTCGTTTCTGTGATAGGTCATGGAATCTGCTGTAGGGGGCTTATACACACCCCAACGCCCCGGGACTGCGGTCCCGGGGGATTGCAGCGGTTAGCCCGGCATCCTTGCCCCCGGGACCGCAGTCCCGGGGCGATTGGACTTTCAGTGTTCGCGATCAACTCTTTCCAAATCAGGTTGGTTACCGAAGAACAAC
>JAUWHT010000053.1 GCA_030605745.1 Pirellulales bacterium
CTGGCGTACATCCAGTATCCGGCTCATGTCAGCGACCTGCAGCGAGAGGACTGGGCCGAACAACGAGAAAATGTTCTAACATCAGTATTAGACCGCTATAAACCCAAGAAATCCTTGCCAACATCGTGAGGCACTACCCCACACGAGTAATCCCGTGTTGATTACGAAACACCACAGTAGTGCATCACGAACCATATTAACTGTCATCGTAACACCTCCTGAATTTTATGGCATCGAACGATAGCATCACTCGCTTGGCAAAGGCCGCGGCCTTTGCCAAGTCGATGTGCATGCGCTGGTTGGCAGTTCCATTTCTCAGATATCCTCGAATTTGTACTGCAGGCTCAGGTGTCCGTTCTTTACTGACGATGGCTTGTATTCGATCTTCGCGGAATCAGAATACCAGTCACCACCCCACTGAAAATCAACATCTCCCGAGAGATGCTCAGTCTTGTAAGGCTTACCGTTGAGAATAAGGACTATTTCAGCGGTACCATCGAGATGTCCCTTTCCAACAACGCTCATGCTGTGGATACTGCCTTGGGAACTCTGTTTCTTGAGCGTGATCGTTTCCGGTTTGGTCACATCGGCAACACTGTGTGTCTGCTTGACTACACCGCATCCAATCACGACGACCAACAGAACAAATGCAAATGTCTTCTTCATCTTGCCTCCTGCCAACTATTGATTATACGGACCCGTATAAGAACCGAAATACCACGGAGTTGCCAGTATAAGATGCCCGCTGTTCGCGTTGAGCCAAGGTGGTAACTCTTTACTTGAGGTCCGTTTTCTTCACGTGAACCAGGCGTACTCCTAACATATCAACTGCGGCCTGGCACTGCTCCAGGACAATGTACCCCAGAAGCGGCTCGTAGATGCCGTCCGTCGGCCGCATGTCAAGAAACAGTACTTCACCGTAGACCGGATCGAATCCCTCGACTTTGATCTCCACAGGTCCACAGACTTCGGCCGTGACAATGTCCTGAGTGGCTGTTTCGCAGTCGATTTCTCGCACAACGGTCAGCTTCCCCAGTCTCTCCTGCCAGGCCTTCGGCAACACCATGTAGGCTGCACCGGTGTCGACCAAAGCGTCGCAGCTAATGGAGTTGCCGGGATCAAGCAAATTGGAGATCCTCAGATGCGCTACAATTCGTCCCATTCTCCGGCTATCCTTTTGTCTTAGTGGATTTGCCTTGTTATCTATCGGACTATCTTCTGATATCCGTAATCCCTAGCCTTTTGCAAATCCTGCGAGCAAGCTTATCGGGAATTTCTACATGTCTTGGCACAGCCTCGATCACACCGTTGATGGGGTTTGTCCATAAGGAATGTTTACTACCTTCGCGTTTAAGGTAACAACCACATAGACGCAAGTGTTTGAGCAGAGCATGTCGTTTCATACGACCAAAACCACATCACGAATAGCACCCTCTGGCACGCAATGTAAAGTATTCTCGCGCCGATCCTCCAGAATCAGAGAAATTGCAGCGGCCAGACTTTGCTTGCATTCCTCGATAGTCTTACCCTGGCCATTTGCTCCAGGAATCTCAGGACAATAAGCGATGTACCAATCCCCGTCTTTCTCAATAACTGCTGTAAACTCATTGTGCATCATACACCTCCATAATAATCGCCGGCCGGACTATCTAATCCTAATGGCGGTCAAAGGGGCTGTCAAGCCCATCATAGCCAGCCTTCTTTGCGGTACCAATCCGCTGTCTGGTGGAGGCGTTTGGCCAGCGGGAGTTCAACGCTAAAGCCCAACTCGTCGATGGCCGCCTGCGGTGAGCAGAGCCAGGAGCCGGCGCGGATTTCTCGGGCCTTGTCGAAGTTCAAGGGCAGTGCCCGGCGGCGAATCCGTGCTACCATCTCATTGACGGCCGCCGCCACCCATACCGACCTTGGGGGCGTTGGCAACAGCAGCACGCGGCGGCGACCGACAGCCGTGGCGATCATTCGGCCAAACTGGGCGTAGCTGGGATGCTCGTCGCCGGCGGCGAAGTAGTATCCCTTCGACGGTGAGCAATCGCCGGCCCCATTGGGTTCCAGCCGCGTACCCCGCTCCGCCGCTAGGATCAACAGCTTGACCAGGTCGCCCACGTAGATGATCGAGTACCTTGTTCGGCCCAATCCGGGCATTGCGTGCACGCCGAACCGGGCCACCACCTTGAACATCTCAAGCCCCGCCCGATCACCCTCACCCAGCACGATCGTCGGTCGGACGATGGTGGTCGGAACCCGGCCGGCAAACTGCTCGGCCGCCCGCTCGCCCGCCCGCTTGCTCCGACCATAGTGTGAGACTTGTACCGGCGGGTCGGCCTCGGTACGCAGCCGGCCGCCGGGTGCGGGTCCGGCCGCTGCCAACGACGAGACCGTCACCAGCACCGGCGGGCTGGGCTGCTCGGCGCAGGTTTGGGCCACGTTGCGGACGCCCTGCTCGTTGATCTGAAGAAAACGCTCGATCCTGGTTGCCTTCGTGCAGCCGGCCAGGTGATAGACAATCTGGTTCCCGGCGACCGCCGCCGGCAGGCTGTCACGGCCGGTCACGTCGCCGTAGACCAGCCGGACGCCCAGCGGCCGGAGCCGATCGACCCGCGATGTCTTCCGCACCAGGCAGGTCACCTCGTCGCCCCGGGCCAGCAGCGCGCCGGCCAGGTGCCATCCGATAAAACCGCTGGCGCCGGTAACCAGGACCTTGGTCATCGATTAGGAGATTTAGGGGAAGCGGAAATCACGGGAGACAACACAATCTCCAGTATAAGCGGCTCGGCAGGATGTCAACAGCGGGAGGCCCCGCCACCGTCTGGAAAAACCGGCTTGACTTGTTTTCACTTTGTATACATAATGGTCGCAAACGCTCCGACACCGGTGGCACGCAAATGCACGTTATTTCTCGACCTGCAATCAACGCAGCAATCGCGCGTCACCCTGGCGCTGCCGCTTGGTTGCAACAGTGGTGGCGACGGGCGACCAATATCCGATGGGAAAGCCTGCACGATGTTCAGATTGTCTATCCCAGAACCGACCAGGTCGGTCAATGTCTGGTTTTCAACGCTTGCGGAAACCGCTACCGTTTGATAGTGGGGGTCAAATATGCTGACCAGTCCCAACGCGGCACGCTTTGGATGAAACACTTTTTGACTCATGCCGAATATGATAAGGGCAAATGGAAAGGAGACTGCTAGTTATGTCCACCATGACCACGTATCAAACGCTACTACTTGACTTCACGCCGCGTCCGATTCGCACCGATCGCGAATACAAACGCACGATGCGACGGATCTCGCGATTGATGAAAAAGCCTAAACTATCGCGTGCGGAAAGCGAACTACTGGAACTCCTGGCCACCTTGGCCGAGCAGTACGAATCCATTGAGCACCCGACCCCAAGGGCTTCACAGCCTGACCTGTTGGCGCACCTGATCGACGCGCAAGGGGTCTGCCAGGCGGAAGTCGCACGCAGGTCCGGCGTCCCCCGGTCGATTATCACCAATGTTCTGCACGGTCGCCGCAAGCTCAGCCAGGCCAACATTGTCAGACTGGCCAGGTATTTTCATGTGTCCCCCGTTGAGTTTATTGAGGACGCCGAATAACCAATTGTGGTCTCAAACCTGAAATCCCAAACGACGGCCGGTTCCCATGTCTGAAGTAGTCGTCAAACCAGTTACAACGCGTCGCCAGCAGCGGCAGTTCTTGACGCTGCCATGGACGTTGTACCGGGACGATCCAAACTGGATTCCGCCGCTGCGCGGTTACCATAAGAGGATGCTCGGGTACCTGCCGCATCCGTTCTACGAAAGGAACCACATCCAGACTTTCCTGGCCTACCGCGGCAACGAGGTCTGCGGCCGGATCGCGGCGATCCTGAACCAGGGACACATCGAACGGTACTCGGAGCTTCGCGGGTTCTTCGGTTTCTTCGAGTGCGTTGACGACCAGCAGGTAGCCGACGGCCTGTTCGATGCGGCCCGAGCGTGGTTTGCCGATCAGGGTATCCACTGCCTGCGCGGCCCGCTTAACCCCTCGATGAACTACGAGATCGGCCTGCTGATCGACGGGTTCGACTCCCCGCCCACCTTCATGATGACCTACAACCCGCAGTATTACATCCGGTTGATCGAAGCCTACGGATTCCGCAAGACCCAGGACCTGTACGCCTTCTGGGGCGACGTCGAGATGCTGCCGAAGATCCAAGCCAAGCTGGAGCCGATCGCCGAGCAGATTATCGAGCGCTACGATGTCCACCTGCGTCCGCTGGACACGTCGCGGTTCCTGGAAGACGTGAAGTCGTTCCTGTCGGTCTACAACCGGTCGCTGGCCAATACCTGGGGCTTCGTGCCGATGTCGCCGGGCGAAGTGCGGCACATGGCGGCCGAATTGCGGCACCTGATTATACCGGAACTATCCTGCACAGCCGAAATCGACGGCCAAATGGTCGGCGCCGCCTTCGGCCTGCTCGACTACAACCCACGGATTAAGCAGATCGACGGCCGGCTGTTCCCCTTCGGGTTCATTCGCCTGTTGCGCAACAAACGCCAAATCAAGCTGGCCCGGCTGATCAGTACCAACGTGATCCCCGAGTACCAACGGATGGGTGTTGGCCTGGCGTTGATGTTCGGACTGCTTCCTAGGGCAGTGGGATCGGGCCTCGAGCAGTGCGAGTTCTCCTGGGTTCTGGAGTCCAACTCCCTTTCGTACGGCAGTCTGAAAAAAGGCGGCGCAAAGATAACCAAAACCTACCGGATATTTGATCTGTATGAGGACGCAGGGGTCAGGGGTCAGGGGCTAGGGGTCAGGGGTCGGGAACTCGGGCCGCTGGAAATCCGACAGGTCGTTTCCCGGGGCGACCTGGACCGGTTTGCCAAAGTTCCCTGGCGAATCTACGCAGATGATCCTCACTGGGTGCCCCCGCTGTTGATCGAAGTCAAGCGGTTCCTCAATCCTCGCAAGCATCCGTTCTACCTGCACGGCGATGCCACCCAGTTCCTGGCCACCCGGGGCGGCACGCCGCTGGGGCGGATACTGGTCAGCGACGATCCCCGCTACAACCAGCAACATGGGACCAACGTGGGCTGTTTCGGAATGTTTGAATGTGTCGACGACCATGAAGTGGCCCACGCGCTGTTGGACGCGGCAGCCGACTGGCTCCGCTCGCGAGGCCGCACGTCGATAATGGGACCGATCGATTACTCGACCAACTATCCGTGCGGGCTGCTGATCGAGGGGTTCCACACGCCGCCGCGAGTGATGATGAACCATAACCGGCCTTACTACGCGGACCTGTTGGAGTCGTGGGGACTGGCCAAGGTCAAGGACCTGTACGCATGGTGGTTTGCCGATCCGAACAATATGGTGGCAAAGTGGCGCCGCCGTGCGGAGCGGCTTGCACGCCGCGGCCAGCTAACCGTCCGGCCGTTCCGCAGGCACGATTTCTACGCCGAGGTGGAACGTTGCCGGGTGGTCTACAACGAGTCGATGCGAGACAATTGGGGGTTCGTCGAACTGACCGATGCAGAGTTTCGGTACTTTGCAAAGCAGATGGCCCGACTGGCCACGCCCAACCTGATTCTGTTGGCCGAGGTGGACAACCGGCCGGTAGGGTTTTCCGTTACCTTGCCGGACCTGAACGAGGCAATCTGCCCGCTCGACGGGCGGCTGACCAACTTCGGCCTGCCGCTGAACTTCGTCCGGCTCGCCCGTCGAACCAGGTACATCAAAACCGCGCGGATGCTGTGCCTCGATCTGCTGAAGGAATATCGCCGCCGTGGAATTGCCGAACTGTTGATCCTGCAAACACTGGACTACGGCAAGAACACCATCGGCTACACCGGCGCCGAACTGGGGTGGACCCTGGAAGACAACGACCTGATCAACCGAACCATGGACGCAGTAGGCGCCCGGCGGTACAAGACCTACAGAGTGTACCAGAAGGACGTTTAGCCGCCGGGCTTGCCCGATTTTCCGCAGGTTGTTTTTTCTGCTAAGACGATGGCAGTTGGGAACTGGGCGGCCGGGGCGAAAAAAAGGTTGAAAATCCGATAAATGTTAA
>JAUWHT010000242.1 GCA_030605745.1 Pirellulales bacterium
GAACTGGTAGGTTTTGAGAGTGCTAGCAGGAGGTTGAATCCGGCCTTTTGTTGCTGGAAGACGATTCTCCAGGAATTTCAAAACACGTTCTTAGGCCGGGGCAGCAACTCTTAGAACGTGTTTTGAAATTCCCTCCCAAGCCACGAACTGGTAGGTTTTGAGAGTGCTAGCAGGAGGTTGAATCCGGCCTTTTGTTGCTGGAAGACGATTCTCCAGGAATTTCAAAACACGTTCTTAGCCACCAATGCACGCCGGGGCAACTCGGGCGTGTTCGGCTCCCCATTGTGTCTCTGGGGAACTCTTCTCTTTAGTCCCGAGTCGGCAACTCTGCCGGCCGATCTCCAATTTCGGACCCCTCGGGGTCAACAATCACGGGGGATACCACACGGACCTGTTCCCGGGGAGCAGGCCAGATATCCCAAGAAAATGTTCACCGCTACCAATTGGAGGCGCAAATGATTACAACACGCTTTTTGTGGATGACAACCGGATGCGCTTGCTTGATCTCGTTGTCAGTGTCCGTTCTTCCGGCAACTGCCGACACATACTGGCAATGTATTCCGGCCACGCCGGGCGATTGGTTCCACTCGGGCAATTGGGACAGCGGCGTGCCGACCTCTTCGGACGATGCCTACATCGGCAACAACGGGACTGCCCAGATTGCAATCTCCGGGGCGGAATGTGGTGATCTGTACCTCGGCTACACGGCCGGCTAAAGCGGTACTCTTCAGCTTAACAGCGATCCCGCATCGCTCTCATCGGATAGCCAATACATTGGTTACTCCGGCACGGGCACGCTCACACAGACCGGCGGGACGAATACATTCAGCGACTACAACCATTTGTATCTCGGCTACAACTCGGGTTCTTCCGGAACGTACGAACTAAGTGGCGGTGAACTCTCATCGGGGCACCAATACATCGGCCACTCCGGTACGGGCACGTTCACACAGACCGGCGGGACGAATACACTCAAATTCTATTTGTATCTCGGCCAATATTCAGGTGCTTCCGGGACGTATGAGCTAAGCGGCGGTGAACTCTCATCATGGAACCAATACATCGGCTGCTCCGGCGTGGGCACATTCATCCAGACCGGCGGGACGAATACGCTCGCTTGGAGTTTGGATATCGGTCACAGCTTCGGAGGTTCCGGGGCATATGAGCTAAGCGGCACCGGCCAATTATCGGCCAATCGTGAATACGTAGGTCAAAATTGGCAGGGAGCGTTTACACACGACGGTGGTTCCAACACGGTTGGGTATCTGTTGATTGGCAGCCACGGGCAGTATAACTTTTCCAATGGGATGCTCCAAGTCACTGCCGGACTCAACCTAAATGGTGACTTGGACCTGGGCGGGCAAAGTTGGTCGTTGGATCAGGAGGCCTTTATACTGAACTTTGCCGGCGGCACGGTACTGGACGGCAAGGAAGCAGTGGTCAGCCTCGGGACAAATTCGCTGGCGGTTGTCCCTGCCGGGTTTGATCCGGCAACGGTTTTCAAAAGCTATTCCAACGTTGGCATGACCCACACGGCAGGCAACACGCTGGTGGTGCCGGCCGGCATTGGCTTTGGCGGCAGCGGTGAGATCGACGACTATGTCCAGTGTGCCGGTACGATTACTGCCAACATCGGTGGCTTTATTGACCTTAACAATGGACTGTCGGTCACAACGGGTGCAGAAATCAATCTTGGCAGTGGAACACTAACCGTCGAGGATGATATTTCCGGGATGAGCGGCGGTGAACTCTCATCGGGCTGCCAATGCATCGGCCGCTTCGGCACAGGCACGTTCACACAAACAGGCGGGACGAATACCGGGAGTTTGTTGCAACTCGGCTGCCACTCAGGTTTTTCCGGAACGTACGAGTTGAGTGATGGTGGACTCTCATCGAACGACCAATACATCGGCCACTACGGCACGGGCACGTTCATCCAGACCGGCGGGACGAATACAATCGACCGGGGTTTGTCTCTCGGCTGCTGGTCAGGTTCTTCCGGGACGTATGAGCTAAGCAACGGTGAACTCTCATCGTTGAGCCAATACATCGGCCACTTCGGCGACACGGGCGCATTTACCCAGACCGGCGGAACGAATACACTCATCCATTTGTATCTCGGCTACATCTCAAGTTCTTCCGGGACGTACGAGCTAAGCAACGGTGAACTCTCATCGTTGAGCCAATACATTGGCCGCTCCGGCACGGGCACGTTCACCCAGAGCAGCGGGACGAATACAATCTCTGAGGATTTGCATCTCGGCTGGAATCCAGGTTCTTCCGGAACGTACGAGCTAAGCAACGGTGAACTCTCATCGGGCAGACAATACATCGGTTACCACGGCACGGGCACGTTCATCCAGACTGGTGGGACGAATACAATCAACTACGATTTGTCTCTCGGCCTCTGGTCAAGTTCTTCCGGGACGTACGACATTTCCGGAGGGAGTCTTTCCGTTCCGAACCTGTACATCGGCGTGAACGGCAGCGGGGTGTTTAACATCACCGATGCTGCCGCCGATATTACGGTTTCGGAGTTGCTGCACTTTGGACCCGACAGCACATTTACTGCCGTCGAAGGCGGCACGATTCACATGACCGGCTCGGCGTTCGAGGTCGAGTCCATCGATCCACATACGTTGGCCGGCCTGGAAAACGTGGCCTTGATATTCGAAGGCGGGATGGAGGATGTCGACCCAATGGAAATCGCCGGCGAAAACAGGGGAGCGGTGATGGATGGGCTCGTGGAAAACTTCGCACTGGGTACGCTGCAACTCGGCGGCGATGCCGGAGTAGGGCAACTGCAACTGGTCGACAACTTTGATAACCAGCCGAGTTGGGAAGGCGACGAAGCACTTTACGTCAAAAATCTGATACTTGGGGCCGGATCGTCGCTCGATCTTAACGGCTACGACCTCTTCTACCTAAGCTTCATTGACTACGGTGGAACTATCTATCTTAACGGCGGAAGCCTCAGCGCCGTGCCCGAGCCGGGCACCATTGCACTCTCGGCAGTCCTGGGACTCATCGGCCTGTTGCTGTACATCCGCCGCCGCCGATCCCCATAAGAAAACTTGGGCCGGGTGGCCCCTGGTGTATCGCCCCCACGCCCCCACGCAGTTTATCTGCGTGGAGCGCATGTCTGTCCCCTACCGGCGCCGCCCATCAAAGCGTCCCCACGCAGTTTATCTGCGTGGAGCGCATGTTTGTCGCTTGGCGACGGGCATGATCGCCAGACAGCCGCTCCATGAACTGCGTGGGGGCGGGGGTGGTGTTTAGCCGTTTCGTAGGGGCCAGACATGCGCTCCACGCAGGTGAACTGCGTGGGGGCGGGACGGCGTTTGGCCGTAACCATCGGTGGCCAATTCTTGATCTTGAAATTCGTGGCCTAAATGGTATATTTGATCATGTTCATCTTGGCTGAAGCGCGCGGCCGTGGGAGTTTTGGCGGCAGGGCGGGGATATTTGCCAAAACTCAGCCCCGGGGTGCCGGCGAGTCGCCCCCGTCACTGGCCACACCGTGATCTGAGAATCGGATCTGTGACTACCGCGAAGGGAAAAATCGTTACTCCGGCCGGCGTCGTTGACGGTTGCGTGGCGTTTGAGCACGGACGAATCGTCGAAATCGGGCCCTCGGTACGCAGCGGCAGCAACGGGTTTGATTTCGGCGCGGCACTCATCGTACCGGGCTTCATCGACCTGCACATGCACGGTCTCGGGCAGTTCCGCGTCTTTCAGGTCTCCGAGATCGTGGAAGTGGCACAGTTGGAACTCTCGTATGGAACGACAGGCTTCCTGCCCACGATCGGATCACTTCCTCCAGAGCAATATGTCGAGTTCGGACACAACGTCTGCAAAGCGCAGAAGGAGTCTGGGCCGCGGGCAGCGAAGATACTCGGTGCTCATTACGAAGGGCCGTTTATCAATCCCCAGGGCAAAGGGGGGATGGACGAAGCCTACCTGCGGCCGGTCGACCTTCAGGAATGCAAGGAATACATCGACCAAGCAAACGGCGCCTTGAAGCTGATGACGCTTTCGCCGGAACTGAAGGGAGGCGAAGCACTGATCAAGCTGCTGCGAAAGTACAACATCGTCGCGTCGTTGGGTCATTCGCGCGCCTCCGAGGAAGACCTGCGTGTGGCGGTGAAAGCCGGCTTGAGACAGGTCTGCCATTTGTTTAACGCCTTCGAGCGCAGCTCCTTACGGGACGGCTGGCAGTGGGCTCCGGGACTGCTTGAGCATATCCTGGTTACCAATGAACTCAACTGCGAACTCATCTGCGACATGTTCCACGTCCTGCCGGAATACGTCAAGCTCACAGCCAATATGCTCGGGCCGAACCGCTTCATCGCCATTACGGACAGCATGCAAGGGGCGGGGCTTAGACCGGGGAAATACAAGATGGTGGACGGACGAGAGTTCACCACCGAAGGTCCCGTTGCCCGCTTGACGTCCACCGGAACCGTCGTCGGAAGCATCCTGACCATGAACCGGGCTTTTGCCAATCTGGTGGAGCGATGCAACCTTGATCTTGTCACAGCATCCAGATTCACCTCCACAAATGCGGCACGAGCGCTGGGCATCTCGGATCGGCTTGGCAGTATTGAAGTCGGTAAGTGCGCAAATCTTGCCGTGTTGGATTCAGATTACCATTGCATGGCATGTTTTGTGGAGGGACGACTGGTCTATGGAGATTGATTTCTCGAAATGCCGGATTTGTACGCCCACCGGCGATGATCTGTTGGCCCTCTACAGGATGCTGATGGAAGTCTTTGTTGACGATCGGCCGGTGTTCACCGAGATGATCGAAAAGGGCAAGCGTTTCTACACGTGGACGCCACATGCCCTCTATCTGGGTAATGAAGTGTTGGGGAATGCGTCACTTGTTCCAATGCGTATCTGGCTTGGGGGGCAAGTAACGGGGATCATCGGTATCGCTTCGGTCGGTACACCGGAGCAATACAGGAGGAGGGGCATTGCAAGATACTTGGTCCAGCACTGTTTGAAGATCATCGACCGGCAGAAAGCGGTATCCATATTGCTCACCGAACTACCCGTGATGTACGAAAAAGCCGGATTCAAGGCGATAGACCAGACTTGCCTCGCAGCTTCCGTCCGGCAAATGGATTTTGCCGACAAGGGCTTCGAGTGCGAATTGCTCGAGAGAATTGGCGATCGTCAGATTGAGCAGATCGTTCGCATCTATGCCGAGGAGTATCCGAACTACGACGGCAAAGTCGTCAGAGATCCCGACTACTGGCAGCTCTACGCGATGTTGTTCAATCTACACCAAAGGTCCAGAATACTGTTTTGCATTCGCGACGGCCGGGTTCTTGGCTACGGAAGATTCGATGTGGAAGCCGATCGATTGCTGGTCTCTGAAATATGCTGCGAGGAGTCTGCAACTGACGTGGTGGAGGCCCTGTTGGGTTTCATAACTGACTATGCCTTGCAAGCCGGAGTTGATCTGGTTACTTTTGCTTTGCCCGTGGACCATTTTGCACGGCCGATTCTTGAGAGTCGGGGTATCCCGCTCGAACCGGAGCCTGCCGGGGCCCGCAGAGAGACGTTCATGGTTCGGCTGGCGGCAAGTGAAGGCCTTGAACCGTTCGACCGCTTGCAGTGGTCGCTGGCCGACAAATTCTGACGTGTTTGACGAAACCTGTTTGACTGGAGGTAACAAGCGATGGCAGACAAGGGCAAAGTGAAAGTGGGTGTCAATACGCTCGAACGCAAACGCGCCGGGCAAGCCCGGCGGCTAAACGACTATTGGAAACGTCAACGACTCCACAACCTTTTGGAAAGATTCGGAAATCGTAAATCCCATGCTTCCGCCATGGCACGATAGTCCCTTGATGAAGGCCGCGCGGCGCGAGCCGGTCGATCGGGTCCCTATCTGGCTGATGCGGCAGGCCGGCCGCTACATGGCCGAGTATCGAGAACTCCGCAGAAAGACCGGCTTCCTCGAGTTATGCAAGAATCCAGACCTCTGCGCCGAACTAATGCTCAGCGCCGTCGAGCGGCTGGGGGTCGACGCGGCGATTGTCTTCTCCGACCTGTTGTTGATTCTCGAGCCGCTCGGGTTTCAGTTGGAATTCACGGCCGACGAAGGTCCCCTGCTGCACAACCCGATCCGCGGCCCGCAGGACGTGGATCGCGCGGGCGAGTTGGAAAGCATCGATGCGTTGCAGTTTGTGATGGAAGCGGTTCGCAAGACGCGGGCCGGCCTGGCTGAGGAGTTGCCGCTGATCGGGTTCGCCGGGGCCCCGTTCACACTGGCCGCCTATGCCGTCGAAGGCGAATCCAGCCGTGATTACCACCGCACCAAAACACTGATGTACGCCGATGCCGGGGCATGGGACACGCTGATGGGCCGGCTGGCCCGAGCGGTTACCTTGTACCTGAATGCCCAGATCGACGCCGGGGCCGGAATGGTGCAGCTTTTCGACACTTGGGCCGGCTGCCTGGGAGTCGACGACTATCGGCGCCACGTGCTGCCGCATACGCGCCGGGTGATCGAGGCCGTCGCACCACGTGTACCGGTGATCCATTTCGCCACCGGCAACCCGGCCCTGCTGC
Source organism: Pirellulales bacterium (assembly GCA_030605745.1). Lineage (GTDB taxonomy): Bacteria > Planctomycetota > Planctomycetia > Pirellulales > Thermoguttaceae > JAUWHT01. Next base: position 6,580 of record JAUWHT010000242.1, read on the forward strand.
CGCTGCTAAGCGAAGCGGCCGGGAAGACGAAAGCACAAACGGTGATCGGCGTCGATTGGCGCGTTCGGCTGGACGACGCCTGGCGTGCGATCGGTCACGACATGGCGATCCAGGGGAACCTCAATCCGGCCGTGCTGCTGACCAACCCGGCCGAGATCCGCCGCCGTGCCAAGGAGATACTCGACCAGGCGGCCGGACGCCCGGGGCACATCTTCAACCTCGGCCACGGCGTGCTGCCGCAAACGCCCATAGAAAACGTCATCGCCTTGGTCGATGCGGTGCACGAGTAATGCCCTTGCACAACGGCTCGCAGCATGTATAATACTTGTAAAGGAGGTTGAGCATGACCACTTCATTGACCATTGACAATCTGGATGCTGAGATTATCGAATGTCTCCAGGCTGAAGCGGATCGGCGCGGAGTGGACGTGGGCGCCGTGGCGAAACAAGTGCTGGAGGAGGGGCTAGGACCGGTGACTAAGGGCAGCGCAGGTCCGCCATATCGCGATCTGAAAGCTCTTGCCGGGACATGGTCTGATGAGGAAGCGGAGGCATTTCTGTCCATCATCGCGGATTTTGATCGCATTGACGAGGACATGTGGAAGTGAATCCAATCCTCATCGACACCAATGCTTACGTCGCTCTAAAGCATGACGAACCGGAAGCGCTCGCAGTCTTGGAGTACGCCCCAGCAATTTACATCAGTACAGTCGTCCTCGGCGAATTGCTGAGCGGTTTTGCTGTGGGTGGACAAGAAGAAGCCAACCGCAGCGGACTTGCTGACTTTCTTGCCGCGCCGGATGTCACCGTCCTGCCCGTGGATCAACAGACCGCCGAGCAGTACGCAACCGTAAGTGCTGCGTTGAGAAGAGCGGGAGCACCAATTCCCACCAGCGATATGTGGATCGCTGCCAGCGCCATCCAGCACGGTCTAGATCTGTTTTCCTACGATAGGCACTTCCAGGCAGTCGAGGGTCTGCACGTGGTGATGTCGCTCTCGGAGTTGGAAGGCTGAGAAGCGTCCCACTTTTTCACCGGACAAACGCTCGGCAGCGTGATTCGGTTTCCGCCATGAGCAGTTTCACTCGCCCGGAGAAATAACGTAAATCGGCTTCGGTGATCCGGTACTTGGGATCGTAGCGCGCGCCGATGTAGGCGTGGTCGAAGTTCTCGAATCGGTCTTTCTCTTCTTTCGTTGCCCGGGGAAAGAAGTCGGGCAGGTCGGGGATGACTTCGTGGATTGCGACGTCGAACCACTCGAGACGATGATTGTAGGGAGTGTAGTTGGTGTAGACGAGCAGCAGGGCCTTGTACGCCGATTCAGCGGCTTGCTGGAGATTGAAAGCGGCGAGGTTTAGCCAGCCTTTTTCGAGGCCAAATCGAAAGACCTCATAAAAACGTTCCGCCCATTCAAACCAATTGTCAAAATGCTCCTGGGCGGCTTCCCTTCTTTCCTCGGGCGTCAGTTTCTCGCGGATCGTCGGTACGAAGACGCCCGAATCGAACAGCGCGATGCCTTCGATAAAGATGTCGTTGAAGAAGTAGTGCTGCTTCTTCAGACTGTCCGCCAGATACCATCGGTCGTGAACGATCACTCGTGGATAAGCCGACAGCCCGAGCGCTCTGAGTCGCTCATGCACCACCGCCCAGATATGCCCGTTGCGCACGGTGTCCTTTTCGGTCGTTACGACGAGAATGTCGTAGTCTGAGGCCGCGCCCGACTTTCGATCCGGCGCGAGGTCCTTTTCTTCCTTGTAGTCACCGCGCGCATAGGAGCCGTACAGGACGACCATTTCCACATCGTCGCACGTTTGGCGAATCGTCTCGGTCAGCCGGCGCAATTCCTCGCGTTTGCGATTTGGTAGATGTTCCAACGTGTCTTTCATTGTGAAGGGACTCCTCATCTTGGATTTTACCCCAAGTGTTCGCAGTAAAAAAGGGGTGGGGGCTGGTTGTTCAAGAGAGTACTGCTATGACCGACCGCTTGAAGTAGTTCCCGCACAAATTGCTGTAGTAGCCGGGACACAACGCGTCGCGGGAATGCACCCGCGGGGCGTTGCCCCCCGGCTATTGCAACTACAAGAATCACGCGAAAACTTCATTCCGCTGTTACTGAATTCCAAATTTCGATTTTCACTCGATCCACCCGCCGCCCAGCACTCGATCGGCGTCGTAGCACACGGCCGCCTGGCCGGGGGCGATGCCGTGGCACGGCTCGTCAAAGTCGACGTGGAACCGCCCGCCGGGCAAAGCCTCGACCGTTGCATCAACGGGCCGGCTGCGGTAGCGAATCTGCACCCGGCAACGCAGTAGCTGGACCGGCTCGTCGATCAGCCAGTTGGCTTCGCCAGCGGTGAGTTCGCGTCTGGCAAGCTCGTCGCGGGCGCCGATCACTACCCGCCGGGTATCCGGTTCGATCCGCACGACGTATTGCGGCTGGCCGAACGCGATCCGCAGACCCTTGCGCTGGCCGATCGTAAAATGTTCCAGGCCGGCGTGTCGGCCGACCACCTCCCCGTCGGTCGTGACAATCTCGCCCGAGGTGTCCAACCAGCCACGGTGCTGCTTGACAAATCGGGCGTGGTCCCCATCGGGTATGAAACATATCTCTTGGCTTTCACGCCGCTCGGCCACCGGCAGCCCCAGCCGGCCGGCGATCCGGCGAATCTCGTCCTTGCGATACTCGCCCAGCGGGAACTTTAGCCGCCCGAACAACCGCCGCTGGATGCCGAACAGAACGTACGACTGGTCCTTCGAGGCGTCGCGGCCGCGGCACAAGGCGATTTGCCCGTCGTCGGTCCGCAGCAATCGGGCGTAATGCCCGGTGGCCACGAACTCAGCGCCAATGCTCTCGGCGTACTCCAGCAGCTTGCCAAACTTCAACCAGGTGTTGCAGCGGATGCACGGGTTGGGCGTGCGTCCGGCGGTGTACTGCTCGACAAAATAATCGACGATGCGGCCGAACTCCTGCTCGAAGTTCACCGTGCAGAAGGGTGCGCCGAGCAAGTCGGCCACCCGGTGTGCATCCTCCGCGTCGGCCCCGTTGCAGCGGCCCTGCCCGTGCCGCATGAACAGCCCGACCACATCATGCCCCGCCTCGCGCAACAGCCAGGCCGCCACGCTGCTATCCACCCCCCCGGACATGGCCACTACCACGCGTGACATACAATTCCTGTCCAGCAAATACCCGTTTAGCCCAGATTATTCATCATGTGGCACACCCAGAACGTAGTGATGGGTGTGTTCCGCGTATACCACGCCCTTCGCTGCGCTCAGGGACGTGCCACCCACTACATAGTGCCAATGAATAATCCGGGTTTAGCCGCCGCGTCCACGCGGCGCAGCTCCCGATCGAAGTGTATCACCCGCCTACCGCTTTTCCAATCCGGTCGCCCATGGTACAATGCCTGATGGATCGTTTCCGAATCCAGCGGTAACACCGGACCAACCCTGTAGGAGCTTTGGCTATCATGCGAACTCTCAACAAACCGACCACTCTTCTCGCCGCTGTGCTGGCCCTGCTGATTGGGCTGTTCGGCTGCAGCCGCAGCGACCGGCCGGAGTTGGGCGAGGTCACCGGCAAGGTAACGCTCGACGGCCAGTCCCTTTCGGCGGCCACGGTCGTGTTTTCCCCGACCGAGGGCGGCCGTCAATCGATGGCAGTCACCGACGCGGAAGGCAACTTCGAGATAATCTACATCCGCGACATCAAGGGCGCCAAGATCGGGCCGCACAAGGTCCGCATCACCACAGCCACCGAAGAAAAGCCCGAGGAACGCCTGCCAGCCCGCTACAACGCACAGACCGAACTGACCGCCCAGGTCCAGCCGGGTAGCAACGAGATTCCATTCGGGTTGACCTCCGAGTGAATCTGGTGTAGCATTCAATTAGGTGCGAATTCAGTGTGGCTGAGATAGGAGGTAAATCCATGCTTGAGTTAACTAGGGACATACACTCGCTGACCGATTTCAAGCGGAGAACAGGCGAGTTTGTCGAGCAGATGAAGCGTACCGGCAACGCGCTGGTGCTGACGGTCAACGGCAAAGCAGAGTTGGTGGTCCAGGATGCCGAATCTTACCAGAAGCTGCTGGAATTGAAGGACCGGGCTGAAGCGATCGAGGGAATCCGAAAAGGCCTCGAGTCAATGAAGGCCGGTCGAACTCAGCCGGCCAAGGAAGCCCTCGAAGAACTTCGGAAGAAGCATGGAATACCACATTGAGGTTACCGCAAAAGCGAAAGCTGAGGCCGAAGAAGCCTATCTCTGGATATACCGCAATTCTCCGGCCAACGCGGTCAAGTGGTACAACGGCTTGGATGATGCGATTCAATCACTGTCGCGGTACCCGACCATGTGCCCGCTGGCGCCGGAACATGCGTCTTTCAAGCAGGAAATCCGACAGCTTCTCTATGGCAAACGATCGGGTGTCTATCGGATTCTCTTCACAATTGAGGGTGATCTGGTTACCGTGCTTCACGTTCGACATGCTGCAAGACAGTTTCTGGAGCCCTGACTGTTTTGTCTTTCGCCAGTAGGCATACCATGGACAGAGAACTAATCGACCAGGCCGAGGCCATCCAGAAGCAGATACTCCAGCTTCGGGACTCTCTTTGACTACGCTGGCAAGCTCTCTCAAGCCGCTGCAATCGAGAAGCGGATGACCGCACCAGATTTCTGGAGTAACCAGGAGAAGGCCCAGCAGGTCGTCGCCGAGTTGAAGCAGATCAAGGCGATCATCAGGCCGCTCGACGAGGTCGGCAAGATGTCCGACGACCTGGCGGCAATGATTGAGATGGCCGAGGAAGACGAAGCCTTCGCGGCGGAAGTGCCCGACCAGTTGGACCGGCTTGGGCAGGCCACCGATGAGTTGGAAACCAAGGCCCTCTTAGACGGCCCGTTGGACTCCAACGCCGCTATCATGACTATCAACGCGCGGGACGGCGGTACCGATGCCAACGACTGGGCCGAAATGCTCCTGCGAATGTACCTCGCCTGGGCGCAAAAGAACGACTACCAGACGGAACTGCTCGACCGCCAGGACAACGAGGAGGCGGGCATCAACAGCGCCAGCATCGCCGTCCGCGGCCCGATGGCCTACGGCTACCTGAAGGGCGAGAGCGGCATGCACCGGCTCGTGCGCATCAGCCCCTTCAACGCTGAAGGAAAACGCCAGACCAGCTTCGCCGCCGTGGACGTGGCGCCCGAGGTCTCCGACCAGATCGAGATCGAAATCCGCGACGAGGACGTCCGAGAAGACGTGTTTCGGGCCAGCGGGGCCGGCGGGCAGCACGTCAACAAAACCTCCAGCGCGATCCGGCTGACACATCTGCCCACAAACATCGTCGTACAGTGCCAAAACGAGCGGAGCCAGCACAAGAACCGGGCAACTGCGCTAAAGATGCTCCGCGCCCGGTTGGCCAGGCTCGAAGAAGAACGGCGTGAGGCCGAACAGGCGGCAAAGTACAACCAGATGCCCAAGGTCGGCTTCGGCTCGCAGATCCGCAGCTACTTCCTCCATCCCGACCAACGTGTGAAAGACGCCCGAACCGGTCACCTGGTGGGCAACTTCAACAGCGTGCTCAACGGCAACATCCAGGAGTTCCTGGACGCCTATCTGCGGTTCCGGGTGCAGAGAAGGGGCCAGGGACCAGGGGCCAGAGACCAGGGGCCAGGGGCCAGGGATTAGGGATTGGGGGCTATCTGCCAAGAGGGGGCGGCAGTTCACTGCCGCCTTTCGGTATCCTCCATGCGTGATTGGGTTGCATTGATGGCCTAGGTCCGTATAATGTCAGAAAGTGGGTGCCAATTTAGCGGCCCGTTGAGTTTTTCAATAGGCTGTTTAGGGGATTTTGCCATGCTGGAGCAGGACAACGGTACACTCAGAACGGTGGCCTGGTCGGAGATTTGTCCCTGGCTGGGCATTTTTCGGACCTTTCGGCTGGCAATCAGCTTCCGCGTGTTGTTGCTTGCGGCGGTTGCCATCTTGCTAACCCTGATCGGCTGGGCGATTTTCGGTTCGATCTTCTCGGTCGGTCCGGAAGCCAGCCGGTGGATGAGACCGCACGAGGGATGTCCCTGGCTGGCAATCGAGGAGGCCGTTCCGGACAGCCCCGCCCTGCCCGATCTGCGCAACCCGATGGCCGCCGACCGGCTTGCGCCGACCACCCGGTGGGTCCTGGATCCGTTTTTCGGGGCCTGGGCGTATCTCAGCCGCCCGGCGTGGGAAGTCTTCAATCCAGAGTTAAATATCACCGGCCTGGCCTGCTCGGTGTTATGCGGGCTGTGGTCGCTGGCGATTTGGGCCTTTTTCGGCGGGGCGATCACGCGAATTGCGGCGGTCAAGCTGACCTGTGACGAGCGGATCGGTTCGGCGGCCGCACTGCGCCATGCCTTCTCGAAATGGCCGGCCTACTTTGCCGCGCCGTTGTTCCCATTGCTGGGCGTCCTGCTGGCTGCGCTGCCTGTATGGTTCCTCGGCCTTCTCCTGCGGGCGAACGTAGGTGTCCTTCTGGCGGCGCTCATCTGGCCGCTCGCGCTGGTGGCCGGCCTGCTGATGGCCGTGCTGCTGTTGGGATTGATCTTCGGCTGGCCGCTGATGTGGGCCACCATCAGCACCGAAGGGACCGATAGCTTCGACGCCCTGAGCCGCTCCTACGCCTACGTGTTCCAGCGGCCCCTGCACTACCTGTTCTACGCGCTGGTCGCCGCGGTGCTGGGCGCGCTGGGGTGGCTGCTGGTGTCGAATTTCGCCGCTGGTGTCGTCAGCCTAAGCTACTGGGCAGCTAGCTGGGGCTCCGGCACAGCTCAGGTCATGCCCGGCGGCGACGAACTGACCGGTATCGGCTATGCCGGGGCGGTGCTGATCCGCTTTTGGGCCGGATGCGTCAAGCTGCTGGCGGTGGGCTACATCTATGGCTACTTCTGGACCGCCTCGACCGCCATCTACCTCCTCCTGCGTCACGACGTCGATGCGACCGAGATGGACGAAGTCTTCCTTGATGAAGACAAAAGCGAGCAGGACTACGGCCTGCCTCCACTAGAGACCGACGAAGCCGGGGCCCCGGTGGTGGCCGACCAGCAGCCCGACGTCGCGCCGGACGGTACGCCGGGTGGAATGGCCGAACCCACCGAAGAAGAAGGACCCGCGCAGAAATAAGCTGTACAAATTGGTGGCACGCCCTGAGGAACGAAGGGTGGCAAGGTGCCCCAAGCAAGGTGCCCCAAACACGCCCTTCGCTGCGCTCAGGGACGTGCCACTCTTGGTGGAATTCGTACAAGTTATTTGTGCGCGGGCCCTAAAACGCCCCCGGACTGCGGTCCGAGGGCTATTCTGGTGGAAAAATAGTGTACCCATCATGCACCTACAGAATGCTCTGCAGCAATCGTCCGCCGACCGGGGCGCCCTGTAGGATTCGGCAAATCGCAGCCCGCAGTGGCCGCCCCTGACTACCGACGTGCACAGTTTGACCTCTGCATAGTGCCCCATAGCCAGTTCCTGGCCGGTAGAGTGGATCTTGATCGTTGAGCAGACTCTCATTGCGCCCTTTGCGTACAGGGCGCCAAAGAAATTGATCGACTCAACGACTTCCTTAAGCACCCCACTGATGTCGATGAAAACGTCCGGGCAGAAACATCCACCCGTCCTAAAGGACGGGCCTAATATGACAGCGCCACATTAGCTCAAGACCTCCACAGGCGAACGCCGATAACGGTGTACAACACATGGAGGTGAAAGATGACGACGGACGAAATCCGGGCGTTGGAGCCCAACGTACGAAGGAAATTGAAACACTTT
>JAUWHT010000219.1 GCA_030605745.1 Pirellulales bacterium
TACACTCTACATACACACTACATACACTCTACATACACTCTACATACACTCTACTCTCCACTCTACTCTCCACTCCACTCTCCATTCTCCACTCTCCATTCTCCACTCTCCACTCTCCACTCTCCACTCTCCACTCTCCACTCTCCACTCCCCACTAAACCCCATGCCCAACATCATCGCCGAACTCTCCTGGCGCGAACTGGTCAACCAGACCACCGACGATGAGAACCTGGCGAGGTGGCTGGCCGCGCGACCGCGGACTCTTTATGCCGGTTTCGACCCGACCGCCGATAGCCTGCACGTGGGCCACCTGATGGCGCTGATGATCCTGCGGCGGTTCCAGCAGGCCGGGCACCGGCCGATCGTGCTGGTCGGCGGGGCCACAGGAATGATCGGCGATCCCAGCGGAAGGGACGAAGAGCGGAACCTGCTTTCTGTCGAGGTGCTTCGGGCGAACGTTGCCGCGATGAAACCACAGTTGCAGCGGTTCCTCGACTTCGACTGCGGCCGGAACTCCGCACTGCTGGTCGACAATTACGACTGGATGGCCCGGCTCGGCTACCTGGAGTTCCTCCGCGACGTGGGAAAGCACTTTCCCGTGAACGTTATGCTCGCTAAGGACTCGGTCCGCAGCAGGCTCGAGCGGACCGACACCGGGCTGAGCTACACCGAGTTCAGCTACATGCTGCTGCAAGCGTACGACTTCGTGTATCTGAACGAGAACTACGGCTGCGAGTTGCAGGTCGGCGGCAGCGACCAGTGGGGAAACATCACCGCCGGGATCGACCTGGCACGCCGGCTCCGCGGCGTGCAACTGTACGGCATGACCTGCCCGCTGCTGACCAAGAGCGACGGCAGTAAGATGGGCAAGACCACCTCCGGCACGCTCTGGCTCTCGCCCGAGCGGACCAGCCCGTACCACTTCTACCAGTATTGGATCAACCTCGACGATGCCGACGTCGGTATGTGCCTGCGGTACTTCACCGAGTTGGGCCGTGAGGAGATCGAGTCGCTATTGGCCGAGCACCGCTTAGACCCTGGCCGCCGCGGAGCCCAACGCCGGCTGGCCGCCGAACTGACCCGGCTGGTCCACGGCCCTGACGGCTTGACCACCGCCGAGCGGGCCACCGAGATATTCTTCGGTGCCGAGATCAGCCGGCTCTCGGACACCCAACTCGAGGACATCTTTGCCGACGTGCCGAGCCGGGAATTGCCCAGCGAGCGGCTTTTGGGCGAGGGCCTTTCGATCATCGACGCAATGTTCGAGGCCGGACTGGCCAACAGCAAGGGCGAGGCCCGGCGGATCATCACCCAAGGCGGCGCCTACGTGAACAACCGCCGTGTGAAAGGCATCGACACACGGCTTGGCCCGGCCAACCTGGTCGGCAAGTCGACTATGGTGCTGCGTGCCGGGAAAAAAAACTACGCCTTACTGCGGTTTGCGTAGATCTTGCAAGCTAAGCAAATAACTTGTACGAATTCCACCAAGAGTGGCACGTCCCTGAGCGCAGCGAAGGGCGTGTTTGGGGCACCTTACCACACCCTTCGTTCCTCAGGGCGTGCCACCAGAGCAACAGCAGCAGACCGGCGGCGCCGAGCCCCAGAAGTGACAGCGTGCTCGGCTCGGGGGTCTGGCGGGCGAAATAGAGCGTGCCGTTGCCCAAATCATCATCGACGAGGAAGACGGCCATCGCCGCGCCGTCGGGTTGGTCCAGGGGGATTAACTGCTGGCTGTGGACCTTTGCAATGTCGGTGGTCAGCATACTGGTTGTCACCGAGTTGTCACTCGGATCGATGTTGACAAAGATCAGCCCTTCCAACAAGCCGTTCTCGTCGTCGGTGCCCTCGTCCACGACCAGGCCGATGATATTGCCCAGCCCGTCGTTGACCAGCCCAGTACCAACGCCGCCGAAGATGCCCTGCAAATCGACGTCATGAACCACTTCCCAGTCTTCATCGCTGCGGCGGAAGGAGAGGTCGCCGGTAGTGGTCGTGTCATACACCACAATGGCCGTGCCGTCGGTCAGGTGGGCAATCGAGGCAATGCGGTCGTTCTCGCCGTCGGTGTCGGTGATGTTTGTCTCTGGCTCCCAGGTGCCGCCAGTGCGCCGGGCAAACATGATGTCTTGCCCGCCGGTGGCTTGAAACTGCGCCACTACCACCGGCTCGCCCGTGCTCGGGTTGATGTCTAGGGACGATATCCAGGTCTGCCCGGCGACGAAGTAGACGTGTTTGGGTGGGTCCACCGCAGTATCCACGGCCACACTGTCGGCTGTCGGCACCCAACTCGCAACGCGCAATTCCTTGTCAGACGGGAGTGACCACGCGGCGACAATCTGCTCGTCGTCGAGGTCGTAAACCAAGCGCGGGCCCAACCGCCTCACACTTCCGCCGCCAATGACCTGGGTCGCAAGTTCCCAGTTGACGTTGCCGCCGCCATCGGTCGTGGCTTTGGCCCAGATCAGATCGGCGGGTGAACCGGCTTCGGTCCACATCGCGTGGTAGGTCCCGTCGCCGGTGACTGTCAGCGAGATGTTGCCTGCGGCGCCGGAGTCGTCGTAGATGCCGCCCACGCCCAAACCCAACCCAATCGACTGCCGCCCGGACCAGGTATCCGTCGCAGGGTCGTAACGGTCGAAGTACATTGCAGTGTTGCTGCCGTAGAGAACGGCGACCTTGCCGTCGGCGGTATACGCCGTGGCCACGGCGGCAATATCCGGGACGGCCGTGTCGGGGATCTTGGCAATCGGCCCGAAGGGCAGCATCGCTCCACACGCGGCTATGACGCCAATGAACAGTGTCTCCATCGGTCACAACTCCCATGCTTGGAACCTAAACCTAGGAAATCTTCACCCGGTTCTGCCACCAAACCAGACTGTAGCAAGGATCGGCAAACGTGCAAGTACTTGAGTTGACGGAGATGAGCGTCGATGAGTACAATAATCGCATAATAGCCGGGGGACAACGTCCCGCGGGAACATCACCGCGACGCGTTGCGTCCCGGCTATTTACTGTAGTTTGTACGATAACTGCGGCAACTACTGCACTCGGCTATGACGAAATGCTATCTAGTGACCGGCTGTGCGGGGTTCATCGCCTCGAAAGTTACCGAGTTGTTGCTGGATGCCGGCCACCTGGTGGTGGGCGTGGACAGCCTCAACGACGCCTACGATCCGCGACTGAAGCAGTGGCGGCTCGACCGCTTGCAGCCGCAGCGGAACTTCCGCTTCCACCGGCTGGACATCACCGATCGGGCCGCCTTGGAAGAACTCTTCGAGGCCGATGCGGACTACTCGGCCGTGATCAACCTGGCGGCCCGAGCGGGCGTGCGACCGTCGGTCGATGACCCCTGGGTCTATTACCGGGCCAATTGCGACGGCACGCTGAACCTGTTGGAATTGTGCCGGCAGTACAGCGTGCAGAAGTTCCTGCTGGCCTCGACTTCCAGCCTCTACGGCTTGCACAACCCGGTGCCGTACCGCGAAGATGCCGATACCGGCCGGCCGCTGTCGCCTTATGCGGCGTCGAAAAAGGCGGCCGAGGTGTTGGCATACACCTATCATCACTTGCACGGCATCGACATCTCGGTGCTCCGCTACTTCACTGTCTACGGACCGGCTGGCCGGCCCGACATGAGCGTCTTCCGCTTCGTCCGCCAGATTGCCGAAAACGAGCCGATCGTGGTCTTCGGCGACGGACGGCAAAGTCGCGATTTCACCTACGTCGACGACATCGCCCGGGGAACCGTCGCCGCGCTCGAACCGCTCGGCTACGAGGTGATCAACCTCGGGGGCGACCGCCCCGTGCAGCTTTCGGCCGTCATCGAGCAGATTGCACAGTTAACCGGCAAGAAGGCCCGCATCGAATACCGCCCGGCCCATCCGGCCGATGTGCCCGAGACTTGGGCCGACATCCAAAAGGCCGCCCGGCTGTTGAAGTGGTCGCCACAGGTCTCCGTCGAAGAAGGCCTTCGCCGTTGTGTGGCGTGGTACCAGCAGAACCGCGACGCGATGCTGCCGCTGGAACTGGGCGACCACGTGGGGTGAAAGTTGCACGATTCCAGGAACAAAAGTGTTTAGCCGCCGCGTCCACGCGGCGTGCTTTCCCGGCGTGGACGCCGGGGCTAAACTAGTCCATAACGTATTCGCCATCAGGAACCAATCCAATGACAACTTCCCTGGAAGCAGCCATTCGCGACAAGTCGGCACTGGTCGGCGTGGTCGGCCTGGGATATGTTGGTCTGCCGCTGATTCGCGCGTTTGTGGCCGCCAGGTTCCGCACCCTGGGGTTCGACGTCGATCGAGCCAAGGTTGACCTGCTCTCGACCGGGAAAAGCCATATCGAACATATCCCCTCCGAGTGGATCGCCCGCTGCATCGAAGACGGTGCGTTCGAGCCGACCACCGACATGCGGCGGCTGGCCGAGCCCGACGCACTGTTGATCTGCGTGCCCACGCCGCTCAGCGAGAGCCGCGACCCGGACCTGGAATACGTCGAGCAGACCACCCGCCAGATCGCCAAAACACTTCGCCCGGGCCAACTAGTCGTGCTCGAAAGTACCACCTATCCCGGCACCACACGCGACGTGTTGCTGCCGATCCTCTCGGCCGGCGGCCAGGTAGTGGGCAAGGACTTCTTCCTGTCCTACAGCCCGGAGCGGGAAGACCCGGGCAACCCGGACTTCTCGGCCGATAAAATCCCCAAGGTCGTCGGAGGCATCGAACCGCAGAGCGGACGCCTGGCAGCAATGCTATACGGCCAGGCGGTGGTCGAAGTAGTGCCGGTCTCCAATTGCGAGGTCGCCGAGGCCAGTAAGATCGTGGAAAACACCTACCGCTCGGTCAACATCGCCATGGTCAACGAGTTGAAAATGCTCTTCGACCGGATCGGGATCGACGTTTGGGAGGTGATCGACGCGGCGCGTACGAAGCCGTTCGGATTCCAAGCATTCTATCCGGGCCCGGGGTTGGGCGGGCACTGTATCCCGATCGACCCGTTCTATCTAAGCTGGATCGCCCGGCGGCACGGGATGCCCACCCGATTCATCGAACTGGCCGGCGAGATCAACACCGCCATGCCACGCTACGTGATTGGCCGAGTGCAGGAGGCACTGAACGAGTTCGGCAAGCCGCTGCGGGGCAGCAAAATTTGCGTGCTCGGCGCGGCCTACAAGCGGGACGTGGACGACACGCGCGAAAGCCCGTCGTTCGAGCTGATGGAAATGCTGCTCGCCGCCGGCGCCGAGCTAAGCTACAACGACCCGCACGTGCCCAAGCTGCCCAAAAAGCGGGATTACGACTTCTCGTACATGGCCAGCACTCCGCTTACGGCCGAGTTCCTCGCCGGGCAGGACTGCCTGCTGATCGCCACCGACCACACGGCCTACGACTACGATTTCATCGTCCGGCACGCCCCGCTGATAGTCGACACCCGCAACGCCACCAAGCACGTCACCACCGGCCGCGAAAAAATCCGCAAGGCATGAGCTGTTTAAGGGCTGACCCTCAGTTGCCCCGCAGAGAAATCAGGCTGTTTGACAGCCCCGAACGACCGTGAGGAGGGATATCCGGATCGGGCCGAAATTTTTTTCGGCTGGAGGTTTTGTCGCAATGTCTTTTAGCATAAGCACTTACAGCGATTGCTGCAACTTCGGCTCCAACCAATTCCGGCGATTCTGGATTCGGGGTGGTTGACAAGGCTGTAGGGATGAGTATAATCGAAGTTGTAACGCTGGCGTCCCGCCGGCTGTATTGGCCGGCGTCCCGCCGGCCATGTTGTGCCGGCGTCCCGCCGGCGGTACTACGGTTGAAACCTGTGGCGCCAGGTGCTTGACGAGGAAAACACGGTTTGGTAGAATAGTCACATGATCAGGATTCTGGCCATCCACTGCCCCGTTTTCGATTTTTCGATTTTGGCGGTTGACAGGGCTGTAAGAATGAGTATAATCGATTGTTATGCCAGCATCGCATGTAACGCCGGCGTCCCGCCGGCTGTATTGTGCCGGCGTCTCGCTGGCCATGTTGTGCCGGCGAGACGCTGGCGTTACAGATTGCTTGACACCTGAAATACGATCTGGTAAAATAGCCACATGATGAAGGTTCCCACCATCCGCCGCCCCATCCAGC
>JAUWHT010000014.1 GCA_030605745.1 Pirellulales bacterium
CGATTCATCTGGGTGCATTCATACTAGTTATGGGAGCGTGGTGTTTTCGTATAATCGTTTAGCCGCCGGGCTTGCCGGGCGCGTTTGAGTGCGCGCATATTGATACCAGCCAACGCGCCGGGCAAGCCCGGCGGCTAAACGATTATCGGAAACGTCAACGATCCCATAACTAGTATGAATGCACCCAGATGAATCGGCCAGCTCTTGAGTTTCATCCCTACTGGGACGTGTTTCCCTCCAGCAGGTTGTCCGACTCAGCTACGTTGATCTTACCCTCAACAACGTTCCCGATGATCTTGTTTCGGACGCACTTCTTTCCCAGGGAAATACCTGCCCTCGTTGGCGAGGAAATAACGTTGTTCTGGATGAGATTCTCGACGTTAAGGTTTTCCTGCGGGCAGTGATGCCACCACCACATGCTCACGCCTACGGTGCAGTTTTCAAAGCGATTATCTTTGATCGTGCAGTAAGAGCCGTCGTTGATGGTTACGCCGGTATGGCTCCGCCTGACCGTGTTGCCCGTCACTTCGCAATGATAGCAGAAGTGATCAAGGTCGATCCCGTCGTCGTCGATGTCCTCTATCAGGCAGCCGGCGACTTTGCCGCGTACAACCGAGTACATCGCCACCGCCCGGCCGTAGCAATTGCGGATGTGGCAGTCAACGACCTGGACGTTTTCGATAGGCGGCGCGGTAGGACCCTCCTTGTATGACCAAATGCCGTGTGCCAGCAGGGCGCAGCGCTGGCAATGCCCGGGCATGGAGATATCCTTCTTCCGTCCCCCGTCGAGCACGAGGTTCTCCAGGAGGATGTTTTTCTTGGATCCCAAGACAAAGAACATATTACTCGTATAGCCGACTCTGCTCTTCTCGGGAATGCCGTGTGGCGGAACGTGCCGGGACAGGATGAGCTTTCCTTGTTCGATTTCCCGAATCTCGACAGTGCATGTTCTCTCGTCTGAGCCCGGAAAAGTCTTCATTCCTGCCGGCGGATATATCTCGATGCGGGTGTCGGCAGCCAACTCGGAAGTGTCACCGACCACAATGAAGTCCTGCCCGTGCTTCGCGGCTTCGGTGACGATTACCGGAGACGCCAGTTTTAATACGGTTTGCTTTGTCCCCCTGATTGTGGTTCCACTGGGGAGTCTGAGTCCGCGACGGATCAGGTACTCTCCTGGCCCGATCTGGATGGTTCCTCCCTGTTTGCCGACCTTCTTGATGGCCGCAAGGATAGGTTTCTCATCCTTTCCATCGAAGTCGCCATTGCCGTCCTGACTCACGACGATCACAGAGCCGTCGTCGTCGGCCAATGTCCTTTGAGTGCCCAAGAAAAGCAACACCAGAATCACGCCTCCCAAAACAACGATCATCTTGCCTCGCATGAGGGCCCCCCCTTGTTAGTGGTTCACACAAAAAACGTTTGCAGTCCCGCACCAAATCAATCCAGTGTCCCAAGAGCCTACGGAATTGTAACTTGCAATTACCACGCCGTCCAGCCGCCGTCGATCACCAGGTTCTGGCCGGTTATGTAGCTGCTGGCGTCGGTCCAGTCGTGTGCCTGGAACTCGTGGCCGTTGTTGACCAGCACGTCGATCTGTCCGGCCGCCTCGACCGCCCGCGCAAAGCCCCTGTTAATACTATCAATACGTTCAAACGCAAACGCGCCGGGCAAGCCCGGCGGCTAAACGACTAAAAGTCCAGCACCCTATCCCGGATGAAAACATCGCAGATGGCGCAGGCCGATTGACCCCACGCCGACAATCAGCACGGCTTTCGGTTCAGATATGGCCTGGAACACCCCCCGATTTAGGCCCTTATTGCCGGACAAAACAAGTCGCCGCTGTCTCTTGAAGACGCTTCCAGCGCGACCCCTGTTGACATCTAGTCGACTAAATGCGAGAATCAGTGGTTTCCAGGAAGTTTCTGGCACGTCCGCTCCAAGGACCGTTCCTTGCCTGCACTTGTGTCCGAAGCGTCCCTGGTTCAATGGTTCTCCCTCACTTACGTGGAAAGGCTGGTTTATGACAAACATCTACGTTGGAAATCTGTCATTCGATGCAACCGAAGAAGACGTTCGGCAGGCGTTTGCCGAACACGGCGAGGTGGCGTCAGTCAACATCATCAAGGATCGTGAAACCGGGCGTCCCCGTGGTTTCGCATTCGTCGAAATGTCTGACAGCGAGCAGGCGAAAGAGGCGATTGAGAAGGTCAACCTTAGCGACATCGCTGGCCGCTCGGTCACTGTAAATGAAGCTCGCCCGAAATCGGATCGCCCTCGTCGAGGTGGCGGTGGCGGTGGCGGCGGTGGCCGTCGAGGGCGATGGTAGCGTAACGACCTCAGAATGCTTGTTGCGACCAGGCGTTCGGCCATCTTGAGGCCGCTGCGGCCTATCGCTTTGATTTCCCGCGGGTTTTTTTCCGGGGCTTGCTCGCTGCTTGCTCCTCTTTGGCTTTGAGTAGGCCTAGCCTCGCCAGCGCCTCACGTTTGCCGATCCCTCGAACGGCTACCAGTGCAGCAAGCTGCGCCTTTTGCGGTCGGCTTTTGCCATGTTCCCAATTGTAGATCGTCAGGGGCGATACGCCCACGAGCTTGCCGTAATCTTTGGCCGACAAGTCCAGACGCTCCCGTTGGGCCTTTACAGATCGGGGCAAGAATCGGACACGTTCAGTCGGTTCTTTGCTGGCCTGTGGATGGCCAAGGCGTTTTCTCTCTTGCCACTCCAGGAAGGCGATCTTTTTCTCTTGTTCCCGCACCTGCCGCTTCAGTGTGGCGATTTCTCGCCGGTACTGTGTCACGGCCTGCTTGGTCGTGCCCGTTTGGGCTTTGATCTCTTTCCTCGCCAAACGGCGAATTTCCTCTTTCAACGTGGTAGCTAGATTGGCCATCTATTACTCCTTAACGGTATCCGTGGTTGGATTGGCTCTGTTAGTACCCCCTGGAGGACTCGAACCTCCAACCCTCTGATTAAGAGTCAGATGCTCTGCCAGTTGAGCTAAGGGGGCATAAGCCGTCTGTTAATCATAAGAATATCGTCCCAGGATGCAAGAGCCAAGAGCAGGGAAGCCAACTTGGCCATAACCGAGGAGAACACCACGGAGACACGGAGGACACGGAGAAACAACCGTAAGTTGTTGCTATGACTGACGTTAAGCTCCATGATCTCCGTGGCTCTGTAGTAAGCTTGGCACCGTTGCTCGCCCAGATATCCAAGACGCGGGACTTGACCCGGACGCCGGCAACTGCTAATGTTCCTGGTTTATTCGCCTGTAATTCGTGGAGTCCCCAGCGGTGCCATACGCCAGTATCGTTTGCGTGAAACAGGTCCCCGACACGGCCAATATTACGGTCGAGGCAATGAAGGAGGATGGGACCGTCAATCGGGCCGCCCTGCCGGCCATCTTCAATCCGGAAGACCTGCATGCACTGGAAACGGCGCTGAGCCTGCGGGACGAACACGGCGGCACGGTGACGGTAGTGACTATGGGCCCGCCCAAAGCGGCCGAGGTGCTGCGAGAGTGCCTGTATCGGGGTGCGGATCGGGCGATCCTGCTGACCGACGGCCGGGCCGCCGCCAGCGATACCCTGGCCACCAGCTACATCCTCAGCCGGGCAGTCAAGACGATCGGCCGCTACGATTTCGTCTTTTGCGGCCGCCAGGCCATCGACGGCGATACCGCCCAGGTGGGACCGCAATGCGCCGAGAAGCTCGGCATTCCACAGGTCACGTACCTGGAGCAGGTGATTGATCTCTGCGACGGAGTAGTCCGCATCCGGCGGAACGTGGGCCACGGCTGGGAGATCGTCGAGGCCAGGCTGCCCGTGCTGCTGACGGTCGTGGAGACGGCCAACCAGCCGCGTCCGCCGGCCGCCCGGCGGGTCATGCGAATGAAACGGGCCCCGATCGAACAATGGGACCTGGACGATATCGGTGCCGACCTGTCACGTTGTGGGCTGGCCGGCTCGCCGACCAAGGTGCACCGCATCCAGGCCATCGTGCTCACCAAGGAGGGGCATACCGAGATCCCGCCCACCGAGGAAGGCGCGCGACAGATGATTCACGAATTAGTGGTTGACCGAACATTATGATCAAACCGAATCGTAAGGGCGAAGTCTGGGTGTTTGCCGAACAGGAAGATGGCTCGCTGCACGATGTGGCGTTGGAGCTGTGCGGCAAAGCCCGAGAACTGGCCGATCAGCTTGGCGTGAACTGCGGCGCGGTCTTGCCGGGTTCCGAGGTGGGTCCGTTGGCCGAGAGGCTGATTGCCCAGGGAGCCGACAACGTGTACGTGGTGGACGATGAGCTGTTAGGGCATTACCAAACCGGACCGTACGCTCAGGTGCTCTGCACGCTGATTGAAAGGCACCGGCCGCAGATCGTGATCTACGGAGCGACACCGCTGGGGCGGGATCTGGCACCCCGGGTGGCTTCGAAGATGCGGGCAGGGCTGACGGCCGATTGCACGGGGCTGGAGATCAGTGACGTTACCGATCCGAAGACCAAGA
>JAUWHT010000346.1 GCA_030605745.1 Pirellulales bacterium
GATGGCCGGCATGAAGAAGGCAAATACCCGCAGTCCCTCGATCTCCTGACTGAGGTACTTGTTCGACGCCTGGTCGGCCAGCGGCGTAGTAGAAAACACCCCGTACGGCGAGAGCAGATCCTCGGCCCGACGCAGCAGCACGCGTGGACGGTCCTGCACGTCCGGGGTCAGCCGTCCGACGACCTGGTTGGCCGCCCCGTCAAAATCGAACACGTCCTCAGCATAGGTCTGCTTGAGATAAAAGACGCCGAAATGCTCCGGGTCGGGTATGATGGCCCCGGGACCCAGCAGGTAGACGAATTCGCTGCTTATGGCCGTGCCCACGATGAACAACTCCTGCCGGCGGTTGTTCAGCACCAGGTGAATCCACTGGCCGGGTCGCAACTTGTGGTGCCGGGCGAAGGCGTCGTTGACGATCACCTCGCCCAGGCGCGTATCGGTGAAGTACCCGCCTTGCCGGAGCACAATGTCGTCGATGATCGGCCGGCGGCGGTCGGGCAGCGAGAGTACCAGGGCGTTAAGCGGCTTGAGGGCGTCCTCCAAGTCTACGGTGGCGTGGAACTGGATGCGGGGACGGATCTCGCTCACACCGGGCAACTCGGCCAGCGGGGTCAGCTCGGCCAGCGGGACCTTCTTCAACTCGATCGAGAAGTCGGCCATCCGGCACTGGGCATAGTAGCGCTGCTTGGCCTCGGTCAGGTTGTTGTACGCCGAGCCCATCGACACGTAGCAGGCCACGCCGACCGTGATGATGCTGACAATCGCCAGCAGCAGCCCCCAGGAGGACTTCAACTCGCGTCGGAGTTTGCGATTCAGCACACTCACCAGGTAATCTCCTCGGGCGGAACCGGCTGGGGATTGGCATGTACCTCGACGACCTGGCCGCTGCGCAAGCGGATCACGCGATCGGCGACCGGGGCGATGGCGTTGTTGTGGGTGATCAGCACGATCGTCTTACCCAACTGCTGCTTCAAGTCAACCAGCATCCGCAATACCCGCTTGCCCGTGGTGAAGTCCAAGGACCCGGTCGGCTCGTCGCACAACAGCAGCTCGGGGTTCTTGGCCAGTGCCCGGGCGATGGCCACCCGTTGCTGCTCGCCGCCGGAGAGCTGGGCGGGAAAATGGTCCATCCGGTCTTCCAGCGCGACCAGCCGCAGTGCCTCGGTAACGTCCATCGGGTCGCGGCTCAGTTCGGTGGAGACCATGACGTTTTCCCGGGCGGTGAGGTTGGGCACCAGGTTGTAGAACTGGAAGATGAACCCTACTGTATCGCGGCGATACCGGGTGAGTTCAGCGGGGCTGAAGCTGCTCAGTTCGCGGTCACGAAACCAGACGCGGCCGGCGGTGACCATATCCAGCCCGCCGACGATGTTCAGGATGGTCGATTTACCCGACCCGCTGGGCCCGACCATCACCAGCATCTCCCCCTGGCGTATCCGAAACGACACGTCGTGGAGCGCCTCAACGGCGACCTCGCCCATCTGAAAAGTCTTGTCAACGTTTTCCAGCCGCAGCAAGGCGTGGTTCGAGTTATCTATCATTGCCCGCAGAATCGTTCCAAGCCCTCGAATAATGGGTGTTCAGGCACCCAACCAGCCCCACAAGAATAGGTCAAAATGTGGCAGCAACGGGGGGGCCTGAGGTGGGTTAGGGGCGAGGGGTTTGTGTGGGGCTTGCCGGCGGACGATCCGATGATATAATTGTACGGGTATCAGATATTCCGGCAATCAGAAATGCAGGCAGGAGACGGCTCCCCATGGCCTCGCAAGAGATCGCTAAAGTTGGCAAACGCGGGACAATCGTCATCCCGGTTGAACTCAGACACCGGTTTGGTATTGAGGAAGGATCTTATGTGGTTATTGAAGAGTCGGAAGATGGGCTGTTGATCCACACTGCCGTGGTCATGCCGATAGAAATGTACACCCCCCAACGTAAGGCGGAATTCCTGTTGTCCAACGCCGTTGACAAGGAAGACTACACGTGGGCCGTAGAAGAGGTCCGCAAGATGGGCCTCGATCCGGACGAAGTCCTGCACTGCAAGCCCCCGGGGGTCTGACAGGTGGACCGGGTGTTCTTGGATGCCAACGTGCTGTTCTCCGCGGCCTATGCACCCGGTAACAGGTTTCTTCGGTTATGGCAGTTGGAAGGGGTTCAACTGCTCACGTCGGCCTACGCGCTGGAAGAAGCCCGTCGCAATCTTCAGCAAGCCGAACAGCAGGAGCGTCTCGACCGACTGACTGAATCGCTCGAAGTCCCGAAAGTCTCGTTGATCTCCTTGATGCCCGCCATAGCTGCTGAAGTGAATCTGCCGGAAAAAGACTATCCGATTCTCGCAGGAGCCGTGCAAACCCGGGCCACACATCTGTTGACCGGTGATGTGCGGCACTTCGGTCCGTATCTCGGAGAAACCGTCAAAGGTGTGTTGATCCAGACGCCGGCGCAGTACTTCCATGAGAAAGAGGGATGAACGGCAAACATGCGTTGACTTAGGCTGTTAGGCTGTTAGGGATGTCGAGTTCACGCCCCTAACAGCCTAACAACCTAACAGCCTAGAAACATGCGCGCACGGTGCGTAGAAGTTACGACGTAAGACTCTAACGACCCACCAGACTCGATCCACGGCGAATCCTCGTGCGGAAAAGGCTTCGTGTTGCTGCGGTGGTTGGCGGCGGCTTGCTGGTGGTGATCGCCGCGGGGCTGTTTGTCTTGTACAGGGCTTTTCAACACGTGCCCGATTCGTACCTCGAAGCGATCCAACTCGATCCGGCACTTCGGCAGCAGGCTAGCGACCGGATGCTCCAGCAAACCGCCGCGCTGCTGAGCGACGTCAAGAAAGAGGGTTGCTGGCAGGCGCTGTTTACCGCCGAGCAGATCAACGGTTGGCTGGCGGTTGACCTGGTCGAGAATCATCCGCAGGCGTTGTCCGAGGTGCTTCACGATCCCCGGGTAGCGATTGAGCCGGATCGGATGATGTTCTTCTATCGCTTCCGGCAAGGGGATTTTTCATGCGTTGTGACCTTGACCATCGAGCCGTACGTGCCGGAGCCGAACCTGCTGGCGTTGCGGATCTGTAAGGTCCGTGTGGGAAGTCTGCCGTGGCCGTTGGGCCATATTCTCGATCGCATCTCGCAGGCGGCCGTCCGGACGGGCTTCTACCTAAGATGGCGGCAAGCCGACGGCGACCCGGTGGCCCTGATCACAATCCCCTCTCCGCCCGACAGAGACGACAAGATCATACAGATCGAAACCCTCCGCCTGGGCAAGGGCGAAATCTACCTGGCCGGAACGACCCGGCGATGCAAAAGGGATTAGGGATTGGGGATTAGAGTCAAGTTCCAATCCCCAATCCCCAATCCCTTTCTACTGCAACACATCCGTGGTCTCCTCAACGACTACCGGTTGCGGTAGGTCTTGGCTGGTCAGTTCGGCGCGGAAGATCAGCTTGCCGGGCTGTTGGGTGCGGACCCGGATGCGGTACGAGCGTTTTTCGCCTGGGCGGATCTCCGGCACGGCGTCGAAACGGACGGTCTGACCGTCGATCGTGTACCGCGGGCCGCTGGTCCCGATCCGGTCGGACATCATTCCGGCCGGAACGGTCGCCACTACGGTCACCTGTTTGTACGAGATGTTGCCGTCGTTGGAGACGCGAATCTCGTAGGTCAAGCCCTTGCCCAGCCGGACCGGATCGCGCGAGTCGCCCACCTCGATGTTCAGCCCACCCGCGGCCGCCCGGATTTCCAGGCAGGCCTCGGCCTCGACTCGGGCACCTTCTTGGGTAGTGACCGACACCCGGTTGCAGGCCCTGGCGGCAGCGGACTGGCAGCGGAAATGGACCTCAAGTTGGGTGGTCTTGCCGGCCGGCAGCGAGTCGAGCGTCCAGACCAGGTTGTTGTCCTCGAACTTGTACCCGTCGGTGGCCATGGTCGGAGACAGGACGGCATCGTACTGGTCGACTACCTTCAGGCTGCTCAGCGGTTGGCTGCCGGTGTTGGTGATGTCGATAGTGAACTGGGCAGTTCCGCCTACCGAGGCGCTGGGTGGTCCGGTCTTGCGAATCGACACTGTGGGGCGCCGGGCGGTTTCTAGCGGGGGTTGCAGTTGGGGCTCTGCCGGGGCTGCTCCGACGACCATCACGCAGCCCTGTGCGGTGGCTCGAACCCCGTCGGCGCCGATCACTTCGACCGTATGACACAGCCGGCCGGCCCGCGTCGCGCGGAACGTCACGTCCACCCGTTGCGACTCGCCCGGGGCCAAGGTGCCCAGGTCGCGTTCGATCGGGCTGGCTGCCTCGGCGTGTTCCAGACCCTCGCCGAAGCGGTCCTTGATCAACAAACCGGTCGCCGGTACCTGACCGCGGTTGGTGATCAGTATCTGGAAGGCGACCTGGCTGCCGACGGTCGCCTGCTGCGGACCGGTTACCTGGATGTCGATCGTGGCGGCCATCACGGTGGTGGTGGCGCAGTCGCTGGCCTTCAGTGGGCCGGCTGCGGTGGCGTCGGCGCAATTGGTAGCGGGTCCCAAGGCGGTGGCCCGGCAGTTCAGTTCAATCACCCGATTTTGGCCGGCACTGAGTTGTCCCAGCCGCCACTGGAGTTTCCGGCCGGTCAGTTCGGCGGGCGGGTTGCTGTCGAGGTATTCGAGCACCTCGGGCAGTTGGTCGGTAACCAGCACGTCCTCAGCCGGCAGGTCGCCCGGGTTGGAGACCTCGATTCGGTAGTTCAGCGTGGTCCCGACGGCGGCGGTGGCAGGTGCGGTCTTTCGAACGGCCAGAGCGGCGGCGGTCCAGGTCTTCATAGTGGTGCCGCTGCCGACCACCAGCCGTTTGCCTTGCGATCCGGCCAGACCGGCCGGCCGGATTACCTGGACGGAGATCTTGTTGGTTCCCGGCCCGGGTTCCTTCTGGAATATCTCTGCGTTTGCCTGGCCCGCGGTGTCGGTTTCCACTTCGACCGCTGCGGCCCCGTCCGGCGTGAAGCCGGCTGGCGGGCCGTCGACAATCTCGTAGCGCACGCGCCAGCCGGCGCATGGGCTCTGGTCGCTTTGCCGCATCACCGTGGTGGTAAACACGTGCCGGGTGCCGGCCGGGTTGATCGCCGGCGGCGGAAAGCGCCACTGGGCATCTACCCAGTGGATCACCGCAGAGCGAGTGCGACAGTCCCAGGCGTACACCTCCGGGGCGTAGACCGTAACGTGGCTGGTCCCCTCAATCTGTGAGGTGAGCGTGATCCAGCCCTGCCCGCGTAACACGCAGACGTCGTCCGTAGTAGTCGAAGTGCCCCGGTTAAGCTGGAGATAATTCCGCGAGGTGCTTCCGATGGCGAAGGTGTTGTCAACTTTTCGGGGCCGGTTGAAATCGCCCAACAGCAGATCGACCAGCCCACCTCGGCCGACCGCCACGAAGTGTCCCGACCCGCCCGGCGCGAGCGACCATTCCAGCCGGCGGTTGGTCCTCAGGTATCCGTCCGGGCCGAGCACGCCGGCCAGCAGCACCACCTCGCTGCCGACTGGGGCCACGGCAACACTCGGCGAGAGCGTGACCCCCACGTCGTCGCTGGGCAGTTGTCCCGCCGGTTCTTGCCGGTATCGCGGGGTGGCGGCCACAGGCGGCGTGGCAGCGATGGGCGGGGTGGCGAAGATCCGCTCGCCGGTCGGATCGATCCTGGGCACCTGGAGATAGGCACATCCGCAGGTCGTTGTCGCGCAGACAATCAACGCGACGACGCTCAAACGGCTTCTCGTCCTTGAACACCTCATGGCCCAGTCCCCGGCCTCGAGGGCTCCTCACTCGGCGGCTTGCACAATCCTCCACTATAAAAAGGATAGCACGCGGTTTGGCAACATGGGGATTTTTTTCAACATAAAACGTGGCAAAACGACAACGCGGCCGCATAACCCGTATAATCGGAATGATGAATGTTCTCTGCGTTTAGCCGCCGGGCTTGCCCGGCGCGGTGGGGATGGAGCGGATTGGCAATACAACAACCCGCCGGGCAACCCCGGCGGGTAAACGGACTCAACAAGCCCAACACATGTGAATAATTCGGGTTTAGCGACCACCTCCCCCTTGCCTTCCCGGCTCGTGAGTGGTAGGATTAAAGTTAGACAATCTGAATTGACGCGCGTGCGTCAAGTTACTGCTTCTCAGAAAACTGTGACCTTGAGCCTGCGGGCTCTTGAACAACAGAAGCAGCTACTTGGGCCGCGTCCCCGTATGGGGACGTCGGCCAGGTGCTGTTCTGTTGTGCCCTGGTCACAGGGGTTCTGGGAGCGGCCTTGGTTCCGGCGTTCCCTTTTTTGTTGCGCGGCAGGGATGACATGATAGTAAGATCGCTCGACCAGTTCCGAGAGTGGTTAGTTGAACACATGCACCGGATGAGCGAACTCTCCCGGCATCCGGAACCCGACGAAGCCATGCTGAGTTACTGCGGCCGGATCGTGCGATTGGCGGGTGCCCATGCTGCACAGTTTGGACTTGTGGAAGCGTACCGCCGTTGTCGAGTCAACCATGCTTCGCCCGAGGACGCCAGAAAGCATCTTGCCGCTTGCCTGTCATGTTGTGAGGAATCGCTTGAAGAGGGACCAGCGGACGCTATATGAGCTGCGACCCCGTGCCTGTCGCGGCGTGCCTGCCCCGCGCCCGACGGTGCGGAAGCCCCCGCCCACCCGGACCCGTGACCCACTTCGATAATACAACTAAGATGGTCCGGGAGGCGGGGGATTCATCATTCCGCATTCCGCATTCATCATTCATCATTCCACATTCCCCTACTTCCCGCCGAAGATGCCTGTGGCGTACCAGGTGCCGTTGGAGCCGCGTTTCATGTCGTAGCCGTAGAAGCGATGTCGGGCGCGGACGGCGCTCCAGTGTCCGGAGGAGTGTCGCCATGAGCGGACGCACTCGATGGCCGCTTCCAGCAGGTTCTCGCCCGGCCAACTCTCCGCGCAAACCTCGCGTGCCATCATGCCCGGCGAAAGCCTGCCCAGGATCCGCCGCACCCGGGTACCCCAGCGGTGATGTCCCTGGCGTCGGATTTGGGCCTGGTGCTCCGAGTGGTTTTCGGCTTCGCGCAGCAGGTCCGGACTGATTTTGCCTTCGGTGCTGGCCGGTTTTTCGGGGTGGGTCCGCACCGCGTAGATCAGTGTCCGCTGGGTGAGCGTTCCGGGCGGCAAGTCGAGTATCACCGCCATTTTTTCGGGCGTGTAGTAAAGCTTTTTGGTGATCGGAAACGTGCTCACCACGCGGCCGTGCAGCGCGGGATCCTGGCCGGTGAAGTCGAGGATCGCTATGCCCGGCTTTCCCAGCATTTCCTTGAACGCGGCGTGCTCCAACAGTGTGACCTGCTTGCCGTCGGTCACGACCGTTGTATCTAGCGGTATTTGCGCAAGGACGTATTCTCGCAGCTTTTCGCGGACCATAGGATCGCCCAACGTTTCTGCCTTGAAGCGGTTGCACAATTCGTTCTCTTCCGGGTCGCAGAAGTAGAGAAGCAGCATCTTCCCCCGCCGGTTGGCCTCGTCCATAGCTACGGTATAGTCGGTGTGCCATGAGGAGTCGACCGGCTCCGCGGCACCCAGCAGGTGAAATGAAACCATCCACATAGCGAGTGTAAAGGACACAATCTTGAACGCACGGTACATTGGGAATCTCCTCAGGGGGAAAGGTGTTTGGGGTGTTGGGCGGCGAACTGGTCACTGGTCACTGGTCACTGAAGTGACCAGCCCAGCCCAGCCCAGCCCTCAGTCCCCAGGGACCAATTCCTGGAGTGACTGGGGCATAGTACCGGTTGTTCCCGATAGCTGATCTTGGTAAAGTAGTTAAACTCCGGCGGATTTTCCGGTTCTGTCGTCCCGACGTCAAGGCCCCCTACCTTCAAAGAAGGATCAAAAAGATGAATTCCCCCGCGACTCGACTGGCGTCTGTCTGTCTGCTTGCCGCAAGTCTTTTTTTGGCAACGACTTGTGTCGGGGCCGAACCGTCTGCCGCGCAGCTTCCGGCCGCATGCCGGGCGGCCAAGGCCGAGTTCCAACCATTGACCACTGATGACGTGAAAGCAGCAAGGGCCGAGTTGGTCCAGGCCGCCGACCGACTCGGGGCACGTCTGGATGCCGGCGGCCAGGTTGGAGCGAACTGGCGAAAGTACCTCCTCTGGGATGAGTTGCAACGCGAGCTGCGCGGCAGCAAGGACCCGGATCTGGCCGTCCTGGACAAAGTCTACAAGAAGTACACCGCCGGGCATGAAGGTCTTGAACTGGCTTGGTTTGTCGACGTCCGCGAGGCACTGCGGCACTACCGGGAAATCGCCCGCGGTTGCAACAGGCCTGAGTTGAAGGCCGCTTATGGAGCACTCCTGGACGGTCTGGCCGAGCAGCTTCAGGCATACACGGCCGAGCCCACCGCCGAAGGTGCCCTGGTGATCGGCCGCGCGGTGGGTCAATTGGAAGGCCTGCGGCAAGCGCCGGCCCTGGTTCGAGCCATTCGGCATCACTTCGCACAACCGAACTTGTTGATGGAGGTCTCGGCCGGCGTGGTGGCTGCCGGGATCACCCGACCGGTCGACTACAAGGCGCCGGTCCGCGACGTGATCCTGGGAACCCGTATTCAGGGCACCGGGCATACCGTGGGTGAAGTCAACGTTGAGCTGGTTCCCGATCCACGGCGCGGTCTGATCGATGTGATGTTCTCCGGCGTGACGAGAACCAAGAGCACCGGCTACAACGGGCCGGCGATCATCTACAGCACCGGCGTTACCCGAACCGGCACTCGCAAGCGACTCTGGATCGACGACAATGGTTTGCACGGGCTGCCGGCAGCGTCCAACGCAGTGACCGAAACCCGGATCACCGGCGTCCGATCAAGGCGGGGCCGCGGTGGAGTTGTGGAGCGGCAGGCACGGCAGCGCGCCGCGGAACAAAAAAGCCAAGCCGAACTGATCGCCGCGCGACACGCGGAACAGCGAGTCAACACCCGGGTCGATAAGCAAGCGGGCCAGTTGATTCGCCGGGCTAACGAGGCGTTCGTCGAGAAGTTCCGAGAGCCGCTTCTGCGCCGCAAGTTGTATCCGGAGCGGCTCTGCTTCAGCACGACCAAGGAAGCATTGCACGTGGTCGCCTTGCAGGCTGACGCTTCCCAACTGGCCGCTCCCTCTGCGCCGCCCAAATTGATCGAACCGGGCGATCTGGCAATCCGCATTCATCAGTCGATGATCGACAACCTGGCCGGCCGCGTCCTGGCCGGGATGACGTTCCACGATGAGTACCTTCAGGCTACCATCATAGAGGTGCTGGGTGAATTGCCTGAACGCCTGAAGCCCGAGGAGGATCAACAGCCCTGGGCGATCACCTTTGCCCGGCAGCAGCCGATCACGGTTACCTTTGCCCAGAACCGGTTGATCCTGACCATGCGCGGGCAGAGGTACTACAGGGGCGAGGACCGTTATCCGGCGATGGACGTGACGGCCGTTTACAAGCTTGCCGTCACCGAGCAGGGCATCAAGGCCGTCCGCCAGGGCGATTTGCAGATTTTCCCCCCAGGTTTCGTGCCCGGCGGCGGTAAGAAGCTTTCGGCCCGGCAGGTGATCATCCGCAAGTTGCTCGAACGCCGCATCAACGAGGTTCTTGAAGAAGAACTCCTGGTGGAGAGTTTCAAGTTGCCGGGCGAGTGGAGCAAGGCAGGTAATATGAAGCCGATCCAATTAGCCTCTCAGAACGGCTGGCTAACGATCACCTGGAAGCGGACCCCGGAGGATGGGATTTAGGATTTCAGATTTCAGTAGTGTAGGGTGGGTGCAAGCACCCACCCTACACTACTATGCTGGGAAATCACGCCGCGTAGACGCGGCGGCTAAACGCCGTCATTCTAAAGAAAGGCACCTGACCGATGTCCAACGCCGACAAAACGCTGGTCACCGTGGCCACCTACAACGAAATGGAGAACCTGCCGCGGCTGGTCGACGAAATCTTCCAGGTCGTGCCGGAGGTTGACATTCTGGTGATTGACGACAATTCGCCCGACGGCACCGGGCAGTGGTGCGATGAGCGGGCGGCCGACGGTGCCCGGCTGCGGTGCCTGCACCGGGAGGGGAAATTGGGACTGGGGACCGCCATCATCGCCGGGATGCGCTGGGGCATCGAGCGGGGCTACAAGCACGTGCTGAACATGGACGCTGATTTTAGCCACCAGCCAAAATACCTGCCCGACCTGCTGGCTGGCATGGAGCCGGCAGACGGCCCGGCAGTCGATGTGATGATCGGCTCACGCTACGTACCTGGCGGCGGAGTGGAAGGCTGGACGGCGAAACGGCACATTATGAGTCGCGGAGTGAACCTCTACGCCCGATGGCTGCTGGGCCTTAAGCCGAAGGATTGCAGCGGCAGTTTCCGTTGCTATCGCACGCAGATTTTGGCTCGTGTGGATTTCGACGCGGTCCGCAGCCGGGGCTACTCCTTCCAAGAAGAAATTCTCTGGCACCTGAAGCGGCTCCGCGCCCGGTTCGGCGAAACGCCCATCATCTTCATCGACCGAAAGCGAGGCGCCTCGAAGATCGATTCCAAGGAGGCCCTGGCATCGCTGCGGATCATCCTGGGGCTCGGCGTACGAAACCTGTTTGGCCGGTAGACACCCCGCCGAGCGCAGTCAGCGGGCGTTTGTTGCGTTACTCAAACTGTAAACCCAACAACGCGCCGGGCAAGCCCGGCCGCTAAACTCTCCACTCTCCACTCTCCACTCTCCACTCTCCACTCTCCACTTCCGCTTCGTGCATCACTTCGGCCACTTCGCGGCGGCTGCCGAGGTAGTAACAGACGCCCACCATGGCAATCAGCACACAGATCAGGCGGTACACCAGGGCGACGACCAGGCCTTGACCCTTGGCAATCGTGACTTGCCCGGGCATGTGAACGTAGAGGAACTCCAGCACAAACTCGAACGGCCCCATCGGCAGCGGCAGCACACCACCGGCAGCGCTTAACGGGCTTACAACGAAATGTGTACCGAGCGAAAGCACATCGCCAGGTAGTCCCCGGGCGATCAGGTATATTCCGGTCGCAAACAGGCTGTGCACGCCGACACTCATCGCGGCGGCGGCAAGCAGCACATGGGGTTGTCGGCGATACAGCCGCACCGCCTCGATCAGGCTTTCGATCGCAGGGCCTATCCGCGGCAGGCGGCCCAGGGCGCCGGTCAACCTTCCCTCGGTGAACCCGGGCGTAAGCAGCATCATGATCGCCAGGGCCCCAACGGCGGTCAGCAGAAACGTGGCCTTGCAGATCAACCGGATTTCGCCGACCGGCACCTCGCAGAGCCCGGTTATCAGGATTGCCACCGAGGCCACCACGAACAGCATGTACAGCCCGATCAGCCGGTCGACGGCCACCGAAGCGACCGCTTTGGCCCGGTGTTGCGGGTGTTCATGGGCCAGCATCACGGCCTTCAGCAGGTCGCCGCCGACGATCCCCATCGGGGCAAGATTGAACAAGTAGCCCAAAAATCCAATTCGGAACCCATCTTGGATCCTAAACGGCAGCCCCAGCGCCCGGACCAGGTACCACCAGCGGATCAAGGTCAAGCAAACCGCCGCCGCGCAGGCCAGCCAGGCGGCGGCCAACGATCCCCAGTGCTTGGGCTGGTCGCGAAGGTTCTCGAAGACATTGCTCTGGCCGTTGCCCCGCGTGGCGTCCCAAACCAGATAGGCGATCAACGCCACCGAGAGACCAATCTTCAGCAGTGTGATCAGGAACTTCTTCACTCTCCACTCTCCACTCCCTTTACTGGGCCGAGTTGCTTTGGTCGGCCAGTTCCCGGCCCACACGCTCCAGGTCGGCGTCGACCATCATTCGGACCAGTTCGGGAAAGGTGACCGTCGGTTCCCAGCCGAGCACCTTTCGGGCCTTGCTCGCGTCGCCGCGCAGGGTGTTGATCTCGGCGGGCCGGAGCAGCTTCGGATCGCTCTGGACATAGTCGTGCCAGTCCAGGTCCGCGCGGCCGAAGGCCAGCTTGACCAGGTCGCGGACCGAGTGCTTCTGGCCGGTGGCCACCACGTAGTCGTCCGGCTGCTGCTGCTGGAGCATCATCCACATGGCCTGCACGTAGTCGCCCGCGAATCCCCAGTCGCGCATCGCGTCGAGGTTCCCCAGCTTGAGCTTGTCCTGGACGCCGAGTTTGATCCGGGCCACCGCGTCGGTAACTTTTCGGGTGACGAACTCCTTGCCCCGGAGCGGCGACTCGTGGTTGAACATGATCCCGGAGCAAGCGAAGATACTGTAGCTTTCACGGTAGTTCACCGTGATCCAGTGGCCGTAGACCTTGGCCACACCGTAGGGACTGCGGGGCCAAAAGGGCGTCTGCTCGTTCTGCGGCTCTTGGCGGACCTTGCCGAACATCTCGCTGCTGCTGGCCTGGTAGAAACGGATCTTAGGATCGACCAGCCGGACGGCCTCCAGCAACCGGGTAACGCCAAGCGCGGTAAACTCGCTGGTCAACAGCGGCTGGAGCCAGCTTGTGGGCACGAAGCTCTGGGCGGCCAGGTTGTAGACCTCCTGCGGACGCACCTCGCGGACCAGCGTGATCAGCGACAACTGGTCCAGCAGGTCGGCCTGGTGCAGAGTCAGCCGGTCGCGGAGCCGGGCGATCCGCTCGAAGCTTTCCGTGCTGGCACGGCGGACCATCCCGTGGACCTCGTAGCCCTTGTTCAACAGCAGTTTGGCCAGATATGCCCCGTCCTGCCCGGTAATGCCGGTAATTAGCGCTTTGCGAGTCATCGACGCTTCCAATCGTGTCTGATACATGCTATTTTGATGGCTGGACATGCTGGAGTCAACCACCGAGCACATTGGAGCTTTGCCGTGCCCGACACACCTGTACCGCGAAAATTCAAGGTTAAGGGGTTTACTTCCCTGCTGCTGACATTCGCCTTCCTGGTGATGGGTTGCTCCGGGATTGTGCTGTACCTGACACCCAAGGGCCGGGTCGCACACTGGACCGGCTGGACCTTGCTGGGCCTGGAAAAGGAACAGTGGGCCGGCATTCACATGAACATCTGCCTGCTGTTCCTGATCGTCGCCGGGCTGCATCTGTACCTGAACTGGGGTATTTTCTGGGGATATCTAAAGAAAAAGGCCGTCGCCGGGCTGCACTTGAAGTGGGAACTGGCCGCCGCACTGCTGATCGCCGTGGTCGTTGTCGCGGGAACACTCACAGACACACCGCCGTTTAGCTCGATCGTCGAACTGAACGACCAGATCAAGGTTTATTGGGCCCGTCAGGCTGCTCGGGCGCCCGTGCCTCATGCCGAGGAACTCAGCTTGGAGGAGTTCGCAACTCACATCAATCTCACGGTCGATGATGTGGCCGAAGCGCTGCGCCAAGAGGGATTCTCGGTTGACAACGTGCAAGTAACGATCAGGGAATTGGCTGCCCAAAAGGGCGTTGCCCCAAGCGACGTGCACGCGGCTATCCTAAAGCATTTTCCGGAGGCAGGCAGTCGACGTGGCCGAGGACTAGGTCGCAGACAGGGTCGCGGGGCTGGGCAACGGCAGGGATCAAGGATAGAATAGCTTAATCGTTTAGCAGCCGCCGGCACGGCGGCTTGAAACGTTCGATTATCCTCCGCGGCCAAGCCGCCGTA
>JAUWHT010000262.1 GCA_030605745.1 Pirellulales bacterium
GTTCCTTGGCCGCTTCCAGGATCTTGTCAACCTGCTCCAAGGTCGGGCCGCCCTTAGAACGTGTTTTGAAATTACCGATGCGAGTCCCCTCCCCCTCCGGGAGAGGGTTAGGGTGAGGGTTATTCGGTAAGAAACCCCCGCTATTTGCGGTGTGATCCATGCCGCCCTCACCCTCTGCCCCTCTCCCAAAGGGAGATTTAAAACACGTTCTAAGGGCGGCCCGACCTTGGAGCAGGTTGACAAGATCCTGGAAGCGGCCAAGGAACCGCGACGGACACAGTACGCCGTGCTAGCGTTTACGGGGATGCGCTCTGGCGAAATGCAGCACCTTCTCCGGGTCGATGTTGATCTCTACGGGAATTCGATCCACATCATCTCGCGCGACGGCGCCGAGACCAAGACCCGGGAATCGCGGAAGGTGCCGATCCACCCCAGGCTTCGCGCCCTGGTGGAAGCGTTGCCCAAGACCAAGTCCCAGTGGTGCTTTGCCACGGGGCCCAGCAATCGGTATCCCAACGGCGACCACTGGGTCAACCCAAAGCGGCTTAACGAGGACTTTCTCAAGATCCTCCGTCGCCTTGGTATCCCTACCGGACGCAAGAAGGGCGGGTTCACCATCCACTCCCTGCGGCACTTCTTCAAGACCTTTTGCATCAACGCCGGCATCCCGAAGCCGGTGGTCGACACCTGGCAGGGCCATCACGGCGACCAGTCGGTGTCGGCACGGTACTACAAGCTGGCTGACGACGACAGCCAAAAATTCATGTTCCAGGTGCCGTTCGGCACCGGCAAGCCGGCGGCCGACGCCGGCAAGTCCTAGCCCCACGGAGGGTTGAGCGATGTACTCGCGCATGTTCTTCGTCGCCATGATCGTGACCACCGCGATGGTGGTCCTGCTCGTGGCCACCGCCGCGGCGGTGGCCGCAGGCGCCCGTGTCCAGTTCCACGCCCCCGGCGAATTTTCGGAGGCTGACACCCTGGACAAAACCTGGACAACAGGGGGGCGCGAAAATGAAGACGGCTCACAAGTCCTTTGCTACAAAGCACTTGCGAGCCGTGTCTCTTTTGCAGCGGAGAGGACAGGATTCGAACCTGCGGAGGACTTGCGCCCTCACGGATTTAGCAAACCCGCGCTTTCGACCACTCAGCCACCTCTCCGGCATCGGGCAGCGTGTACTTGGTCACCAGCTATACCTATTGACATTCTATCGACTTGGCAACCGTTGGCAAGGACACACGTCACAGAGCTAATCAGCGAGCATCTTCTTGAATGTAGGCAAGATAGAAAAGATAAGGGGCGAGGTGGAGAAAAGGCTGGGCTCGCTGTTTCATCGTAAATCCACAGGCCCGGCAAACCGATCCAGATTAGGTATGACAACAGAAAAACTGGTCTTCATCCCGAACGCTACAGAAGGTACATTTCCGTCCTCTCGGGAAACGGCAGGATGCCGGTTAGGACAACAGGAGGTTGCAGGAATGAGACTATATCCCCAACCCTACGAGGTCCGAGCACTGGTGGCCCGGACCTTCGACGAGTTCGGAGCAGCACCACACACCTTGTTTGACCTGGACGAGACAATCCTGATCGATGACGGCCGGTATATGGCCCGGTCGTACAAGGCGGACGGTTACATGGCCATGTGGCTCGTGGAAGTGGGCATCGTTCAGTTCTACGACGCCGAGGGCAACATGCTGAGAACGGTCAATCTATTCGAGGAGTTGGAACCGCAAAGGATGGCGGCGTAGCGCAGATTACGCAACTCTATTTGGCGCGGCGGGTTGCCGCACCACAATTGGGGCAGGCAGGACGAGACAGGCGATCGAGTTGAAACACGTAGGTCGGAGACCCGCACTGCGGGCAGGTGACGGCCTCCAAAGACTCGGTCAGTGGGTCCCACACCAGGTCCAATTCGGTTGCGGCGGTCGGCCGACTGGCGGGCACGGCCACCGACGGCAGCAGCAGCTTAGGTTGCCGGATCACCAGCAGATTGACCAGTCGCAGTTGCACGCGGAGGGTGCTCTTTTGCCGCAACTCGGCGACCCGCAGCCGGTGTTCCCGGTCCAGTGTGTCGCGCCGTGGGGCGAATTTTGCCAGGTCGCTGCCTCGCTTCCGCGCGCGGCGCATCTGCTCATCGAGTTCGGTTTGCAGGTCGTGATAGTACCGGTCCATGCGCTCGATCTGCCGCTGGACGCGCTCAGTAAGCTCCCGGCGGCGGACGTTGGCCAGCGAGGTGAGGGTACGGACCACCTGCTCGCGGGCCAGCGGATAAGCTGCGGCCACGCTCATCCGGTGTGCCTCGGCAAGGTACCTTGAAGGCACCTCGGCAAGGCGCTGGAAATCGAGCAGTTGCTCCAGGTGCCGCACCTGCCGGCCGTGGTGCAGGTCGACGGCAATCGAAAGTATCTCGTGTTCCTTCTGATCGCTGACGAACGTGGCCTCGAACCAGAACACCGTCTGGGCAAAGTGCAGCGTCCGCACGCGGCGAACCTCCAACTCCAAGTCTTCAGGCAGGCGCAGCGTGCGGCGAACTCGGCCGGCCAGATCGTGCGGCGCCAGGTTCAGACCGTTGAGGTACGCTTGCGCACAGCGTCCACGCTGGGCCGCAGCCCTCAGCAGGCGGTCGACCAGCGGTGTCCCGAAGCTGGCAAGCTGTGCGGCCGGGTGTTCGGGAAGCGCTTCCGGGTCGAACGCCACGCGGAGGATTCCCTGGCCGGCCGGGTCCAGTTCGTTTCCCGCCTCCGCGGAAGGCAACAGCACGTCGTACACCTGCGGCTCCACCGTTTCCCACGCCCCGCCGGTCCCTTCTACATAGTCGCGAAAGAACTCCTCCAGTGGTGAGCGGGTGGCCGTTGCTTCACTGGATAGGGTTTGCATGGGGCCGCGTCCTCTCGCAGAATGTTACTCAAACTGTAAACAGATTGGGACATTTTACTTGAAAAACACCGTAGGGACTAGGGATTCGGGGCTCGGGGCTCGGGGCTCGGGGTTCGGGGTTATTGAATGCAACCCTCCAGTCCC
The DNA here is from genome assembly GCA_030605745.1 of Pirellulales bacterium. Lineage (GTDB taxonomy): Bacteria > Planctomycetota > Planctomycetia > Pirellulales > Thermoguttaceae > JAUWHT01. The sequence goes on from JAUWHT010000262.1 coordinate 3,020, forward strand.
GAGCCCCGAGTCCCGAGCCCCTATTTTCCAAGCATATCACGTTTTCCCAAATGCTAGCGTTTACAGTTTGAGAATGTTACTCCGGTGTAAAGCGGTTGCCGAATAGCCGATCGTCGTGGCTGCGTTGTTGGAGGTAGGTCTCCTTGGCGGCCAGCAGCCGGTTGCCCAACTCTTCCATGCGGCGGGAGAAATCGTTGGTGTCGTCCGACTCGGACCAGAGGTCGGCCACCAGGTCTTCGAATTCGCGCTGGTCGTCGAGGTTTCCCAGTATCATGTCGATCTCGCCGATGACCAGTTCGAACATGCTCAACTTGGCCTCCAGCAGGTGCAACACCGCGGCCTCGGCCGTGCCGGCGGCAACCAGGTTGAACACGTACACGTCGTGGGTCTGGCCGATGCGGCTGAGGCGTCCGATGCGTTGTTCGATTTTCATGGGATTCCATGGGAGATCGAAGTTGCAGACGGCATGCGCGAATTGGAGGTTACGTCCTTCGCTGCCGGCTTCGGTGGCCAGCAGCAATCGGGCGGTACCGCGAAACCGCCCGATGGCCGCCTCCTTCTCCATCCGCGACAGCCCGCCGTGAAACAACGCAACTTCGTGGCCCGCCCGCCGCAGATTCTCGTATAGCATCGCCTGCGTGCCGCGAAATTGGGTGAAGATCACCATCTTCTCCCCGAATTCATCGAGCAGTTTGAGCAGCCGGTCGGCCTTGACGTTTTCCACCTGGTGCTCGGCCCGATCGGCCAGTTGAGCCAGTTCGTATCGGTCTTCGGCGGTCAGTTTGGACTGCTCGGACAACCGCCGTAGCATGCGGGCAGCCGCCCGGCTCGAACTACCCAATGCCATCTGTAGGGTGATCAGCACCATGCGGTTCAGTCCGTTGCGGCGGCTGCCCTCGCGCAGGCGCCGGCGGATGAACCGGGTCGTGTCCTCGTACAATTGGCGTTCCCGGGCGCCGAGCGATAGGTACTCGGTGCGGGCCCAGCGCCGCGTGAAACTCAGCCCTACCGTACTCCGCCGGTTGCGAACCATGACCTCACTGAGCAAGTCGTGAAGCTGGTCCACGTTGCGCGGGGTGAGCTTGTCGCGGCGATCGACGAACCGGTTCTGAAACTGCTGCGCCGTGCTCAATAGCCCCGGCTCCAGCAAGGTCACCAGGTTGAAGAGTTCTTCGAGGTTGTTTTGGACGGGTGTGGCCGTAAGCAGGAGGATGTACTGCTTTTGCAGTTCGCTGGCGAAGCGCCACGCCTGGGTGTTGCGATTGCGCAGGTGGTGTGCCTCGTCGACGATGACCATATCCCACTTGCGGGCGAGGATCGCCCTGCGGTGCGGTTCCCGCTTGGCCGTGTGCATGGAGACGATTATTCGCTCGAACCGGCTCCACGCATCCTGGCCGTGTGCGCGAAATGCGGGATCGTCGTAGGCCGTGCAATCGAGGGAGAACTTGCGTCGCATTTCCCCTTGCCACTGCTCGACCAGCGACGGTGGGGTGAGCACCAGCAGCGAGTGGACCAAGCCCCGCGTGACGAGTTCCGAGAGCACGATACCCGCTTCGATCGTCTTACCCAGCCCAACCTCGTCGCACAACAAGGCCCGGCCGCGGAACCTCCGCAACACTGTCTTCGCCGTGCGAACCTGGTGCTCGAGGATGTCCATCTCGCGCACCAGCGGCAGACAGATCAGTCGATCGAAACCCCCGTGCGTGGCCAGGCCGGCCGCCCGCAAGGCAAGCTCGAATTCCACGAGACTTGCCGCGGGCCGGGAGGCCCCGAGAAGAAACAATCGGTCGTCCGGGTCCGGACAAATGGGCACCCCCTGCTCGGTGGTCAACTGCTCATCTTCCGGCGGAGGCGGCACCTCCTCAATCGCCAGGCGAAACCGGCCGGGGGCTTGGTACTCCAACCACACCGAGGGCCAGCGATCGGAGACCAACTTACTTAACCCCTGCACCGTCAAGCAACCGGTTGCCGCATTTGCGGTTATGTTGAGCGGGGCCCCGGAGGGATCATCAACCACATCGATCGACGGGCTGGCAGCCCAAACCAGCGGGGGCACAATCAGCCGGTCGGCCTCGCCGGCGATGGCCAATTCGACCCGATCCCCCGGTTCAAACCCGGCCTCAAGCGTCCCCGCAGCAAGAGCGTCAAACTGATTCACGCAACGCACCCTCCATGGCACATGGTACCCAAAAAGGCGA
>JAUWHT010000451.1 GCA_030605745.1 Pirellulales bacterium
GAGACCGTCCGGGGTGGCGCGGTGCCGCCGGGGCCACCGCCCGGACCATCGGCATAGACCGTCGTATCGTGTTTGGCGGGGGTGGCATGGGTTAGCAAAGCCGCGGCAGCGGCGATGCTTACCTGTGGGCGTCCGCTTCCGGGGATTCACCCGGGTAAGGACCGCCTCGGCAGCTACGCGCTCAAGCCGGACGACCCCGGCAGGCGGTCCTTACCCATGCCACACCGTCTGAACGCTAAACACGAACCTGCTGACTCAGCAGTGGCATCTATGAAGCGGTCTGAGTCAAGCGTGAAGTTCAAGGATTTATGCGAAGGGTTTTTTCGCACGTTCCCGTCACCGTCGGCATCGGTCGATCTGCCCATCTCAGCCGGTGCCGGGGTGGGGGCTCCTTCGCACATTCCTTGAGCCCGAGGCGGAGGGAGATCGCGGTCCCTCCAGGTCTGAAACGAGCACGGGGCGGCGTGACGTTGTACGCTCAGGCATCTATTCGGGATCATCAGCGGGGCCGGGCCGCCAGGGCGGTCTGCTGGACAGCCCGGGCGACTGGCCCGACGGCCGACGTCCCACAAATCAATTCGACGGACGCCGCCATTCACCGGGACGAGCGTCGCGGATGGGCGCGCACTCAGCCACACTTTCGGGGTCGTCCGCCAGGTCGTCACGTCCACGTTCATGCTCGACTCAGAACCGCTTCGTGTAGCAAAACACCACATTCCAAAAACACTACATTCCAAAACACTGCAGTCCGAAACGCGTATTCATTGCCTACGCCGCCACGCAATAGGGCCGGCCGCTGTTGACCACCGACGTCATGACACACAACAGCCGCCGCGAGACGGCGGTGATGGCCCGCTTCTTGCCCCGCCGTCGGGCCAGGTCATCGAAGATCCGCCGCCACTTCAAATCACGACGAACCAATTGCCACGAGGCCTGATTCAACGCCCAACGCAGCAGGCCCGAGCCCGCGTGGGTGATGCCCAGGTCCTTGCGTTTGCCCGCCGACTCCCGCTGACCCGGGGCCAGGCCGGCGTAGGCCGCCACCTTCTTCTGAGAACGGAAGCGCCGGACATCGGCCACCTCGCTCAAAAAGACCTCCGTCGTTATGAAGCCGACGCCGGGAATCGTCTGCAACAGTTGACGGGCTTGGGCTTCGGCGATGGGGGCCGTCTCGGCGAAGCGACGCAGGGCCTTCTCGATATCGTCCAACTGCTCTTGATGGTGGTCGTGCTCGACCCACAACTGGTCCATGACGAAACGGGCGGCCGAGGACAGCTTGAAGCCGTCGCATCCCTGCCGGCCGCGGATGGTGAACAGGTCGGCGTGGTCGAGGTTGTAGTCGCTCAGGATTCGACGGATGCGATTGCGGACGGACGTGACGCGACCGCGGAGATACTGACGGTGCCGCACCAAGCGGCGATGCTCGTGCTGCCGCGGCGTCGGACGATAGGCTTCGGGAATCATGTCGGCCGCCAGGAACTCGGCCAAGACACGGGCATCGAGCCGGTCGCTTTTTTTCGTGCTCTCGGCGATCACGCGAAGCTTGCCGGGGTGGGCCAGAACGACCCGATCGGCCGCCGGCTCCACCAATTGGACGAACCACTCGTAGCTGGCCGTGGCCTCGACGACGAGTTGAAACGGCTGGAAGCGGGCCAGCCACGTCGTGATGCCTCCGGTGTCCGTGCAACTGAAACGGCGACCGGCCGACGGGACGCGAGCTTGGTTAACGACGCACATTGTGATAGTCTTCTTGTGGAGGTCGCAGCCGATGTAGTTCATGGTCTTTCTCCTGGTGTGGAAACAACGGGTTCAAAAAACAAACCAATGGTTTACCACGAACCCAAGGAACCTTGAACCGTACGGCTCGACCTCCGCTTCATAGTTTCACCGGCGCCAGAGCCGGTGGTTTTCGCGGTCAGGAACGCCGCTTCCGAACCGCTCCCTGCCCTTTCACCACAGGCTGCCAGGGTGACAGCGCTACGTTGTTCGCTAATCATCGTTTGAAGCCCACGGATAGCAATCCGTGGGCCGATCGGCCTGCCCGATAACCGCAGGCAATTGACCCGTCACTCAACAGGGATTAGACTGATATAATCATGGGGGCTAAGTGCGTAGACTCGCCGTCACGCCCCGCCTCAGACCATCCACGACCGAAGGTGCAAAGATGATTCGCACAAGTGTATGGGCCGCTTTCGTCGGGCTGCTGTTCCTGGGCACGGCGTGCCAGGAATCACAGGAGCCGCCTCAGCACGCCGTGACCGGCAAGGGTGATGGCGATACGAAGCTGCTGCCCCTCGAGACACCCGGCTTCGACGCCTCCTATGTCGCCGATCAGAAGCAGGTGAAGCTCGTCGATCGGACCGTCTCCTACGAACCGCTCGATTCGTTCCGCAACCGCGCGGCC
>JAUWHT010000338.1 GCA_030605745.1 Pirellulales bacterium
GGGCAGTGCCGCGGCTGAAGTTGAAGATGGTGAAGCCGGCCGCGCCGAGCCGCCGGGCGTGGTGAATCTGGCCCACCACCCGATCGGCCGATAATGTCGAACTCGACGAGGTAGCGCCGATGCCCGGGTAAACCGGTATCCGCCCGCCGACCAGCTTCAGTTGGTTCTCGACTAGCGCACAAAAGCGTAGATCGCTGTTGGTGTAATCCATCGGACAGACGAAATCGAGCAGGCCGGACTTGATCCACTCGGGCCAGTCCTGGCCGACCGACCGGCGACAGCCAGGATACGAGCCGAACACCGCGGCTGAGATTTTTAGTTGCGGCCTGATCTTCTTCGCCCCGGCGTGTACCGCCGCTACCAGTGCGGTAATCTGCCGGCAGCGCCAGTCACGGTACTCGTCGCGCCGCGAGCCGGAGTGGCAATCGCCGGGCCAGTCGGTCACCTTGCGGCCGGTGTCGGCCTCGAACCGCCGGCGGCAGCCGTCGCAGTAGCAGCAGTCGCCGCCGGGAAAGCGGATGTAGTCGAAGTGCAGCCCGTCGACCGGGTATTTCTGGGCGACCTCCAACATGCTGTCCAGTTCGAACTTCTGGTTTGCCGGATGCGACGGGCAGAGCCAGTCTTTCGACTCGCCCCGGACGGTCACTTGGAGCCGGCCTTCGCTGCGGAGCTTCTCGACGAACTCCTTCGGTGCGCCGGACAGGTTATAGTTGACCTTCCAGACGTGTACTTCCAGGCCGTGTTTTTTTGCGGCGGCGCAGCACTGAGCGATCTGGTCGCCGTATTTGTCGAAGGTGGAGCTGCGCGGCAGCACGTCGCTGGGGTAATGTGCCCGGCTGGCCGACAGCATGTTGGGCAGGATCATGTTCAGCCCGGCGGCGGCCAGTTCCCTGGCCGACCGGTCCCAATCGCCCGGATACGCCCCGGTGCCCGAGTGGTTCCACGCGGCCCGGCCTTCGCGCCCCCGGCTAGGTTGGGACAGCAAGTAGGCTTCGGCCATCTTGTCGCGGGCCGAACGCACCAGTTTGACCGTCTCGGGGTAGGCTTTTTGGGCCAGCTTTTTCCCGGCCGTGTCCAAAAGCGCGCTTGCGGCGCTCAACGCAGCACTCGCTGCGGGGTTGCCCTGCGACTTCACATAGGTGGCAAGCTGCTGGAGACCGTCCAGGTGGCCGACCTTGCCGGTGCCGTCCAACTCGCCTCGCGCCATCTGTTGCCAGAGTGGTGGGGAGAGATGTCCAAGGATCGCTGCCAGGAGCTGCTTCTTGCCCGAGCGATCGTCCGGCAGCACGATGTGGCTTAAGAACGCCCCGCGATCGCTTACGAGCATCGCCGGCTGGCCGGTCGGTTTTCCAGCGTCGTCGTACCAGCGGCCGATCACCCGGGCGCCGTGACCGGCCGGTTCGGCCGCCGTGATGTTCCAGGAGGCCTGGCGGACCGACTTGGGCAGCCCCGGAATGTCGGCCGCGTCGAAACGCATCTCGGCGAAGTATCCGGGCCGTTTCTGGCGGACATGTTTCGCGCCGCCAAAACCAAGCGCCGTACCCAGCCGGTGCGGCAGACTGTAACACAGCAGCACTCTCCCGCCGCCTTCAATGAATTGCTCCAACGCCACAAGGGCTTCGTTGCCCAGGCGCGGATTGTATGCCAGCACGGCCACACGACGACGGCCCAACGCGCCGCCTGCAACCGCTGCCTCGTTAATCAGGTCGGCATCCAGTCCCAACTCACCCAAAAGGCCGGCAACCAGCTTAGCCGTCCTGAGTGCAGTCCTAACCTCGCGGTCGCCCCGGTGTGCCGCTTCGTTGGGGATAACCACCGCGACGTCGTGCGAGACCGCAGCCAGGCTCAACAACACAAATGGCAACAGATTCACAAGCGGATCTCCTTCCTGATATGCGTGATCGCCAGCCAGTATCAGGCATCTTCGTGGGCGAGTTCTGGTGGCAACTTGCTCAGAACGAATTCTTGCACTGAATCTGCCCGCGAGCTTGCTTCCTGTGCCACTTCCTTGCTCGGCCAGAACTCATCGTCGTACCTCATTTCAACGGCATAAGGCGTCAGCGGTTCGACGACGGCAGTTAGGGAGTGAAATAAAGGGTCCAGGCCGGTACAGACCTCTACCAGCTTTGCTAGGTTGTGTGTGAACGGAAACTTGGCGCCTTCTTCAGCCAGCCCCGTGCCAGGTCAGCTTTATCTCTCATAAAGTACGTTTCCCTCACGCACCGCAGTAGTTACAAAAGCTTCTTGCACGTCGCTCCAATCCAGTACTTCCTCCGGGGTGTAGACTAGCAGGTCGGTCTCTACCGGCAGGTCGGCCAGCGCCGTGTAAAGGGGTGCGGAACGCCGATATCGAGGTTCGCTCGATTCGCTGATAACCAGCAGGTCAAAATCGCTACTGTGGTGTGCATCACCCCGGGCACGGCTGCCAAACAGGATGATCTTCTGGGGAGAGATCACTTGCACAATTCGACGAACAATCTCGTCCGTTAACTCGGTATCGATCAGCATCGTTTCTGACATGCTAATCATCTACTATATTCGACAAACTGAATCGTGGCAAGGGCTTAACAAATCCGCGGCATCTGTTCGCCGGAGAGCAAGTCGAGGATGCGGCCGCCGCCCAGCGGGCCGCGAAGCTCGACAATGCCGCGGTGCTCATGGGTGACAGTGCCGATGATGGCCGGGCCGTGGGCGGCCGGGTGGGACTGCATGATCTCCAGTACCCGATCCGCCGACTCGGTTGGTACAAACGCCACCAGCCGGCCCTCGTTGGCCACGTACAGCGGGTCGAGCCCCAACAGCTCGCACGCGCTTCGGACCGGCTGGGCGACCGGGATGGCCGCTTCCTTGATCTCGATTCCTACTCTCGCGTGCTCGGCAATTTCGGCAAGTGCCGCGGCCAGTCCGCCGCGTGTGAGATCGCGCAGACAGTGGATCTCAATGCCGGCGGCCAGCATCGCATCGACCAGTCCGGCCAGCGAGGCGCAATCGCTTTCCAAGGCCCCCTCGAACGCCAGTCCCTCGCGGACCGACATGACGGCGATGCCGTGCCGGCCCAGGTCGCCGCTTACCAGGACTGCATCGCCGGGGGCGACCCGCGCGGGCGAGATTTCGATCCCCTCGGGCACGGTTCCTATGCCGGCTGTATTGATGAAGATGCCGTCGCCCTTACCGCGATCGACCACCTTGGTATCACCGGTGACGATCCGCACGTCCACCTCGGCGGCCGCCCGGCACATCGACGCGACTATGCGGCGGAGCGTTTCCATTTCCAGTCCCTCTTCCAGTACGAAGCCGGCGCTAAGGTACGCAGGCTTCGCCCCGGCCATGGCCAGATCGTTGACCGTGCCGAAGACGGCCAGCTTACCGATGTCTCCGCCGGGGAAGAACAACGGACTGACCACGAAGGTATCAGTGGTGAAGGCCAATCGGTTGCTGTCTATTTCAAGCACCGCGCTATCGTGCGGCGGCGCCTGCACCCTCTGGGCATCAAACGCCGGCAGGAACAACCCCTCGATCAATTGCCGCATCAGCCGCCCGCCGCCACCGTGCGCAAGCTGCACGGTCTTATGGTTGCCCAGCGGTATGGGGCAGTTCAGGTTGAAGTCGTCAGGCATTCGATTGCGGTTCTTGTTCACTGTTGCCGTAAGATGAACCTTCCGAGCAGGGGTACTGCGAAGGAATACCTTCCGTGCCGGTTCTTGTAAACCAGCCCCACGTTGGCCAGCGTAGCGAGCATTTGACTTACGTGACTCGAGCCGAACGGTTTCTCCAGAAGCTGCTTGGACTTCTCGACTATCTCCTGAACTGCAAACTCGGTTTCGCAGTTGTCCAGGTGCGCGATCACGGTAAGGAGTTCGCGCTGGCGGTCGGTTGCGCGCGCCCAGCGGCCGGCGAAGAAGTCCGTATCGAGCTTGCGAATAATGTTGTCTATCCGCAAACCGGCAAACAACTCCTCATTGCTATTCGATTGCAGAAGAACGTCAACAAGCTCCCTGCCTATAAACTGGATGAAGTAAGGGTAACCACCGGAATTCTCGACGATCAACCGGATCATGAACTCGCCCAATGGCAAGGGGCAATGGCTGTCTTTGATCGGTCTCAGGATCGCTTCACGGCTGTCTTTCTCATTTAAGCGATCGAGAAACACCACGCGAAACATGCGTTCGGCAAACGTGCGCGCCTCGACCAGTTTGGGAAACAGGGTTGGTAGCCCGACCAGCACCAGCATGAAAGGAATGCCCTTCTTTTGGATCGACTGAAATACGTCGAGCATGAGCGACAATGGGTATTCATCTTTGGGCGTGTGGTCCGAGAGGTTCTGGGCCTCGTCGTAGGCGAAGATCAAGCCCCGCTTTGCCTCCGGCTGCACACATTGCCAGACGAGTTCCAAGACGGCCTTGAGCTTGTCGGAAACGAGGCCCGGCGTCTGTTGATACAGCGACAGCATGGTCTCAAAGCTGAGCTTCTCCTCTTCCGGTCGAAAGCCCATCCTGGTGGACTCGCGGCTCCCTACCACGATGGATGAGGTAATTACCGCCAGGTCGGTCATCAGCCGCACCGCCAGACGTTCTTCGGAGATACTCGACGATTCGGAC
>JAUWHT010000170.1 GCA_030605745.1 Pirellulales bacterium
GGGCAGTCAACAGTACGACGAACAGGATATACAGCGTACTGACCACCAGGTTCAGCGTTCCACCGAAGCCGGCCGCGATCCGCGAGGGCGATTGCTCGCGGAGGTTCGGCAGCCGGGCGCCCAACCCCACAGCAATGCCCGAAAGACCAACGCAAAGGATCACGCAGGTAAGCTGGTGACTGACCAGGACAATCGCCGAGACATGGAGCATCATGTCGCTTAGAAGGACCAGCCCTGAGCAGGGGAGGATCGAACCACCGACGGCAAAGAAGAATTTACCCCACAAGATCGTCTCGCGCCGCACCGGCAGCAGACCCAGGATCCAGAACCGCCGGCCTTCGAGGCTGATCATTGGGAAGATGAATCGCGTCGTGAAGGTCGACATCAGCAAACCCACCACCGAAAGGTTCAGGAAGCTGATCATGTTCACCCAGCCGACATACTGGACATCGTAGCTGAACCGCCGGATGTTCAGGAAATACAGGGCCAGCAGTCCGAGGAAGATCAGGAACTGGGACCACTGTACCGGATCGCGGCGAAACAGGCGCAAGTCCTTCACCAGCAGCAGCCGCATCTGCAGCGGCAGCAGCCGCGTCGCGCAGAATGCTACCCGGTCCGTCCACGATACTCTGGTCGCCTTCCGCCCGAGGCGCCCGCTGTAAATCGCGTTGTAAGCGGCCCGATAGGTCCTCGCAGCGGTCCAAATCGCCAGTTGGCGGCAGAACAGGGCGTTGGCGATCAACACGACCAGGAACAGCACACTCTCTGACCACACCCGCCGCGCGGCCTCCAGTAATCCCGAACTGAGCCACCAGCTCGGCAGCAGCCGCCTCTCGGCGAACCTCAGCCGGCCCAGCATCTCCTGGAACCAGGCGGGTGTGAGCAGGTCGCTTTCCGGCCCGGTGATCACCGACCAGCAGACCCAAACCATGCCGGCCACCAGCAGGACCACGGCCAGCGCCAGCACGTGCAGCCGGCGGCCGGGCAGGCGACGCACAATAACCAGGCAAAATATCGCCCCAATCGCTGCCGGTATGTAGATGAACGCCACCAGGAAAGCCGGCAACAATGCATAATAGTACCAAGGCGCCCCGGCCACCAGCCCGTAGGCCAACAGCATGGGACTTCCCAGCAACAGAAAACCCCAACTACTCAACAGGATGGCCTCCTGGAACTTGTGTATGAAGACCCGTTCCGTGCGGGCGGTGGAGGTCAGTAGAAACGTGATTTCATGTGACCGGAAAAGCGAGCTGTACAGAATAATCGCCGACGAGAACACCAACATAATCATCAACGCGGCGAAGAATATCGCGAACACCGCGCGGACCATCTGGTCGTGCGTCTCCGGATGGCGAATTCCATCCTTTAGAGACAGAAACCCGTCGGCAAACACCCCAAACAACGCCAACCACAGCAACAGGCTCAGCACAAGAATTAGCGACAGCCGGAACCGGGCTCGTGAAAACGCCTGCCGCAACATGGCCGTCGCCAACCGATAGCGCAGCCGCCAGAACGCACGCGCCTCGTCCTCCACAGACACAAACTCCCCGGCGGACGGGTTCGCTTCGATCACGCTATGCATGGATCGTTTAGCCTTTGCAGTTGCCGATCATAAAGCCGCGACCGGTGGTCGCGCCAAGCGTTGCCCAAAACCACCGCTACTGTTCTTCGGCGCGACCACCGGTCGCGGCTTTATGGGCGCGACCACCGGGCGCGGCTTTATGTTTCCCCAGCTCGTAAGCCCGGCGCGTTGTCTGATAACTCGGTCAGTTCCAGGAACAGCGGTTCCAGCGACGTGTGGTGCGAAGAGAGTTCCCGTTGAAGCTCGGACACCGTGCCCATGAAGTGCAGCCGGCCATCGTTAACGATGCCGATCCTCTGGGCGATCTCTTCGGCCACCGCTAGTGTGTGGGTGGACATGAAGATGGTCATGCCGGCAGCCGCCTGAGAGCGCAACAGGTCCTTCACCAGCCGCACACTCCGCGGATCGAGCCCCACCATCGGCTCGTCGATCACCAGTACCGCCGGATCGTGCAGCAATGCCGAGGCGAACACCAGACGTTGCCTCATCCCGTGCGAGTAGGTCTCGATCAGGTCGTCGAGGAAATCAGCCAGGCGGAACCTGTCGGTTTCCCGGGCGATGCGCTGCTGGACGGCTGGCCGGCCCAGCCCACGCATCTCGGCAACGAACTCCAGGAACTCCCGCCCGGATAGCTTGTCGTAGAGGAACGGCTGGTCGGGCACGTAGCCCAGATTCCAAGCGGCCTGCCGCGTATGGCGTGCCACGTCGTGACCGCATACCCACACCGTCCCCGAATCCGGTCGCAGCAGCCCCACGAGCATCTTGATCGCGGTGGTCTTGCCCGCCCCGTTGGGCCCCAACAACGCAAACAGCTCACCTGGCCATACCGCCAACGTGAGTCCGTCAACTGCCACCTTGCTGCCATAGGCCCGGGCCGTGTTGCGGAATTCGATCATCGCCTTAAGGTGGCAATAAATTGTCACCCCCTCACCGCTTGCCGCCTACTTAAGGTGGCAATAAATTGCCACCCCCTCACCGCCTACTGCCTACCGTCCCCTCCAGGGCCGCAACCTCGTCATCGGGCAGGCGAACGAAGACCATGGTGGACCCGTAAATCATCACTTGCTGTTTCAGCACCGTGCCGTCGCGACGGACCCAGAGTCTTCCCCGCGGCGTGTTGTCGCTGCCTAGCCCAAACCCAGGATCGCTGCGATAGACCACCAGCCAAGTGTGCTGCGGGCAGCCGTTCCAGAAGATCGGCTCGGTACCTTCGACCGTGGCTTGGAGGATTTCCAACGGGTTGTTCTGTGGTCGAAACGGACTGTACGTCGGTACGGTCCAGGTCTGACCGGTGCGGAGCCCCGGCAGTTGAGTCTGCGGCGTCAGTGCGTCATCCAGCAGCGCGTCCATAGGGAGGTACAACTCGGTGCGGTGCGAAAAATCGCCCGAGCTGATCGATAGCCTCAGCTTGGTTCCGTCGACGATTCCCTTCAGTTTGACCACAGTCCCCAGCGGGTCGAGCCGCACAGCCGAATCAAAACGCAGCAGCCGCCCGAGCGAATCGATACTCAGAGTGCTCTCGGCGTCCATCTGAAGCTGCGTCTGGGGATGCTTGATCAGCCTCAACGGGGCCCGCAGCCAACCTGGCGCTATGTCCTCCAGCGGGAGTTCGTCGAAATGCACCCGGCTGCGGATTTCGGTCAGTCCGTCGGGCAGCCGCGAGGTGTTGCTCAATGCCCAGCCCAACTGCCGACCATTGAAGATCATTTTCCAGCCGACCGGCGGCTCGCTCTTCCGGGCCTCCAGAATCGTTCGGTAGCTGGGCGGCTGGCCCACCAGCAGCGGTGGCAATACCTTCTGCGTCACCAGCCAACTCATGGCCGAGACCCAAAGCATTACCACCGCTACGTCAAACCAACGACTGTACATTCCGTATATTATACCAAAAGGATCGCTGCACGGAATCCCCCCAGGTGCCCCAGGCCCCCGCTTTTCCCAAATTGGCCAAATTGGCCGAAATCGAGCTTGCAGCAAACAGTCCTTCCGTGGATGATACCCGCTGGGGCAGTTCGGCAAGCGGGTACTTCGACTACAGATGCGGAGGTGAGGCAATGCAATTTCGTTTGAAGTCCATTGTAACATGCTTTTTGATGGTGATGTTGCTGGCTGCGGCCGGCTGCGGAGGAGGCAAAGAGGACAGGCCGGCCACTCAGGCGTCAATCGGCGGTCCTGACGGCGCAAAACCCACGCCGCCAGCCGATCAGACAAACCCTAAACCCCTTGCCGACCCGTTGCACCCGGTCGTCCAAATCGAGACTTTGCTGGGCGCCGTCACCGTTGAACTCGATGCCGAAAAGGCGCCACTGACCGTTGATAACTTCCTCTCCTACGCCGACAGCGGACACTACGACGGAACCATCTTCCACCAGGTCATCAAAGAGTACCCCAAAGTTGTACTCGGCGGTGCCTTCACGCCCGAGTTGACCGAGAAGAAGACCCTCACCCCGATCCGCAGCGAAGCCGACAACGGATTGAAGAACCAACGTGCTACGATTGCTATGGCCCGACGGGCCGACGCCATCGACAGCGCCACCTGCCATTTTTTTCTGAACCTGGGGGATAACAATATCCTCGACCACCAGGACCGGACCTTGGAAGGATACGGCTATTGCGTCTTCGGCAAGGTCATCGGTGGAATGGACGTGGTGGAAAAGATCGGCAACAGCGAAGTGCGCGACACCGGCGAGTTCGAGCAGATTCCCGTCCAGACTGTAATGATCAAGTCGATTCGGCGAATTCGGTAGTACTACAACGCTAACTCCGCCACAAGCGAGGAAAACACCACAGAGGCACGGAGGACACGGAGAATTACGAAAAGATAGAAGTTAGTGCAATTAACGTTAATCTCCGTGCTCTCCGTGCCTCCGTGGTGAATCTAGTGTTGCAGTACTAGGCGATGTACCCTTTTTGGCCGCCGCGTAGCTGAGCTTCAGGTGTGCCAGAAGCAGCTTGACCGTGTAGATGCGGCCGGTCGGCTTATTGAAGTCGGTCCCCTTGGGCGCATTGGACAATTGCCTGCCCAGGTTCTTCCCGCCGGGCGTGGTCGTCATGTACTTGATCATTTTGTAGCCGCCGGGCCCGCGGATCAGGTCGTGTACCGTTCGCTTGCCGTGGGGTAGCCGACTCAGTCGATCGAGCCGATCATAGGCGTCCGGGTAGTTGGCGATCCGGCGCATGAACTTCCGCCCGCGGCGCGTGCGAAGCTCTCTGACCAGGAAATCACCGTCGGTTGGGACCTTCTTCAGAATCGCTTCCCGGTTGGCGACCGAAAAGCCCAGCCGGCCCAGCCGCCCAAACAGCGGCGCGACGTCGCTTCGAGCAATGATGTCGCCCGGACGGTAACCTGGTAGCAGTTCGAAATGTCGTATTACCGCTTCCCGAACATCAGCGAACGATGGTAGCGGTTTGTCCTTCACCGCGCCGCAAGCACTGGTGGCACACCAGGCCGCGGTCACTCCCAATACGACGCACACGGCCGCGTCTGCTCCGATAATTCGATGGTCCATTGTTGGGTTCCCCTTTGGAAGTATAGGTTATCACAAATGTTTAGCCGCCGGGCTTGCCCGGCGCGTTGTTGGGGTGACAGTTTAACTACCACCCCAACAGAGAGCAAATTGGCCCTCACCCAACGCGCCGGGCAAGCCCGGCGGCTAAACTACATATGCACAATAGTTACCCATATTGCCCGTGCGACTCCGCTTGCCACGCTTGCCACGACTGCCGTGATTCACCACCAGTCAATCCGACTGTTGTTGACAGATACGGCACTTCAGGTACGATAGTTGGTGCTGACGGATGGTTGCTTGGTTTCAGGAGGGACCATCATGTTAAACTCTACCTACTTCTTTCAGCAGTGTCCGACTTGCGGTCGGAACTTGCAAATCCGCGTGGCGTATTTGGGAAAGAAGCTGGTGTGCCAACACTGTCAGGGGCAGTTTCAGGCGTGCGACCCCGCGAACCAGCGCTGCGTGTGCGCTGAACATGACAGCGGCCTGTTGCACCGTGCCGATGAGTTGTTGGAATCGGTCGCACAGCAGAAGGCACAACAACACTTTCCCCACCCGCGGTGACAAGACAAGGATAAATTAGGAAGGATGAAGGATGAGTGGCTGCGGCCGGCTACATCCTTCATCCTTCATCCTTCCTTTAGCCCCGCCAGGTCCTCGAAGAATCCCGGATAGGTCTTCGCCGTGCAGCCGGGATCGCGAATCAGCACCCCGGGCGTGGCCAGTCCAACCAAGGCGAGGCTCATCGCCATGCGATGATCATCGTAGGTCTTGAGCTGCGCAGCGTGCAGTCTGCCGGGAAGGATTCGCAAGCCGTCGTCGCGTTCATGCACCGTGGCGCCGAGTTTTCGCAGTTCGCTGGCTAGTGCACCGATTCGATCCGTCTCCTTGTGCCGGATATGGGCGACACCGGTGATGGTCGTCGGTCCGTCGGCGAACAGGGCCACCGCTGCAAGGGTTTGGACCGTATCGCTGATGGCGTTCATGTCGACGTCGATCCCGCGAAGCGGACCGGCGACTACGGTGATCGAGCCGGGCGCGTGCTGCAATTGACAACCCATTCGCACAAGGCAATCGCAAAAGGCCACGTCGCCTTGTAGGCTTTCGAGCGAGAGCCCTTCGACGGTCACCTCGCCGCCGGTGATCGCCGCGGCGGCAAGAAAATAACTCGCAGCCGAGGCGTCCGGCTCGATCTCGTACTGCCGCGCCTGGTACTTCCGGCCGGGCGAGATGACAAACCGGCTGAGCCCTTCGGCTTCCACCTCGACGCCGAACGCGCTCATAACGGCCAGTGTCATCTCGATGTAGGGCTTCGAGACGAGTTCTCCGCAGACGGCCAGTTCGACCGGGCCGTCGGCGTACGGGGCGGCCATCAGAAGTCCGCTGAGGTATTGGCTCGATATGTTGCCTGCCACCGTTGCCCGACCGCCGGGCAGTCCCCGGGCGCGCACCAGCACCGGCGGGCAATCGGTCCCCAGTTCTCCAGCAGCGTCGGCTCCGAGTTGCCCAAGCGCGCGGAGCAGGTCGCCGATCGGCCGCCCACGCATCCGCGGTGTGCCGTCCAGCCGGTAGATGCCGTGGCCAAGAGTGACCATCGCCGTGAGGAACCGCGCGGTGGTGCCGCTGTTGGCCACGAACAGGTTGGCCTCGGAGACCGGCAGCCGGCCACCGCAGCCGGTAACACCGATCGCCGCGACCGAGCGATCCTGCTCGATCCTCAACCCGAGCTGCCGCAGTGCTTCGATCATCACCCGTGTGTCCTCGCTGTCCAGCGCGCCGGTGAGCGTGGAGTGGCCCTCGGCCAGTGCTGCACAGACCAAGGCCCGGTTCGTAATACTCTTCGACCCGGGCGGCCGGATCGAAGCCTTAAGTGGCCCGGTAGGTCGGATTTCGATCGTATCGGTCATGTGTTGCACCGTGCAACCCCGCCCTTCCGGGCGGGGCTATTGATGTTGTCTAATCGACAATACACGATCACTCTTCATCACTCTTCCGTTCAAACCTACTTTCCAAAGAAGATGGGGTCGCGTTCTTCAGTAAAATCATTATACTGGACCGGTTGCGAGTTGGGAAACGCCGCTGGTGGGGCCGGATACGGAGAAAACGTGATGAACAAAGGAAACGAAATCCGCTACGACTTCATTGCTCCCCAGCGGATCGTCTTCGGCTGGGGACGCCGAGGTGAAGTGGGCACCCTGGGGCGAACCCTCGGACGACGGGTGTTCATCGTCTGCGGCTCGCGGACGCTTATCGCTCGGGGCACAGTCGAAGAGATATCCGACCGGCTGCGGACCGAAGGAGTCGAGCCAATCACCGTGGATACCGTCTCGCACGAACCCGAGGTCGACGACGTGGACCGTGTGGCCGCAGAACTCCGGGCGCAACAGGCCGCGCAGGGTGATTTCCTGCTCGCCATTGGCGGCGGCGCGGCAATCGACTTGGCCAAGGCCGTCGCCGCCATGGCCACCAACACCGAAAGCCCAACGGTGAAGGACTACCTGGAGAACGTCGGCAGTGATCTGAAAATCGTCAATCCGCCCCTGCCTGTACTGGCCATGCCGACCACCGCCGGCACCGGGGCCGAGGCCACCCGCAACGCCGTCATCTCGTCGTATGATCCGCCGCTGAAGAAGAGTCTTCGCAACGAGCAACTCATGCCGCGGATTGCCTTGGTCGATCCGGAGTTGACCGTCAGCGTTCCGCCGGAGTTGACCGCCGCCAGCGGCATGGACGCGATCACGCAGCTTATCGAGAGCTACATTTCGAGAAGTGCCCAACCGATTCCGCAGGCCCTGACCATGCAGGGTCTGAAGTTGGCACTGCCGGCCATTGCCGAAGCGGTCGAGGACGGCACCTCGCGCACCGCACGCGAACGCATGTCGCATGCCGCCCTGCTGTCCGGCATGGCGCTGGCCAACTCGGGCTTGGGAATGGCACACGGCGTGGCGCACGCACTGGGTATCCACTGCCGGGTGCCGCACGGAGTGGCCTGCGCCTTGATGCTGCCGGTGGCCCTGCGGGCAAACAGCCCGGTGCGAGAAACTGAACTGGCGCAGCTCGGCAAACTACTGTTCGGTCGCAGTCCGTCCACTTCCCGCGCCGACGCGGTCAAAGTGTTGATCCGCGAGATCGAGTCGCTTTGCGATCGGGTGGGCGTGCCGCGGCGGCTTTCACAAGTGGGAGTAAGCCCCGAACAGATCCCGGCCGTTGTCCAAAGCTCCCGCGGCACTAGCATGAGCGGCAACCCACGCGAACTTACCGACCAGGAGCTGACCGAACTGCTCGAGGAAATCCTCTAATCCTTCGAAAGTAGTGGTTTTTGCCGTCCATTACCGCAGTGTCTCCGGCACGATCACATCGTTGCGGCGTTCGGTCGGTGTGACCGAGAATCTCTGGATCTTGCCGTCGCGGTACTCACACTGGACGGTGGTGCGATAAGGCGCGTGCAGCTTGAAGTCCACGTCCCAGTCCTTCGGCCAGGCGGGCAGCAAATAGATCTTTTCACCGTCGGTCTGCATGAGCATCGCCTGGAGGGTCTTCATCAGCACACCGCCGTGAGTCTGGTCCGGGATCCAGTCGTAGTTGGGGCCCCAGAAGGCGGGGAAGCGGGACCCGGCGTGCTTGTTCCGCGCCCGGCCCACTAAGTATTGGCGGGCGTCTTCGCCCAGGCCTAGATACGCCATGAATATGTCATCCTGCCGCCAGCCGATGTTGCCCTTGTCCGGGCGGTGCTTCAGCGCCTCGATACCCAGCTTCACGTTGGGTCTTTCAAACGAGACCAGGCGGAACGGGAACACCGCGTAAAGCTCGGGGTTTTCAATGTTCCGTTTGTTCGCGAACTTCGTGGCCGGGGCCAGCATGTGCACGCCGTTGACCTGACGCGTGGGCAACTCGGGGAGCTTCTTTCTCAGCGCAGACCAGAACGCACGCTGCTCGGCGGTGGTCAGGCGCTGCGGAAGCAACAGCAGACGATCGCTGAGGGCGTGCAGACCGGCCAGCTCCGGCATCGGGTTGGTGCAATCCCACCACGTCTCGACCGCCTGCGACGGATGCATCACCAGCTTACCGTCTTCGCCGACCTTGTAGTGCTGATGGAAGAACGTGAGGATTTCGTGGGCCGTCGGCAGGAGCATGTCCTTGAGAAACGCTTCATCCAACGTGTGTTCATAATAATCCAGCATCATCCAGACCAGCTCCGGGCCGCTCACCCACTCCCACTTGTGCCAGCCGCTTTGCTGGAGCTTGTCTTCGCCGCGCTTCTCGAACGGCGTCCAGCCGTAGGTTTCACTGAACACGTCGCCCCAGAAGTAGATACATTCGGGGATGAACGCCCCATCGTGCCCGCAGTACAGCCGTGTGCGGTACCGGCACACCGGCAGCACGTCCGTGGCGTACATCCGAAGCAGCGGCTGCATCAGGTCGAAATCGCCGGAGGAACACACGCTGATGTAGGGCAGACGTGTGTTCTGCCACCAGTAGCCCGGCCCCCAGCGGCGGTAGTCGGCGTCGCCGGGCTTGCCGGGGTAGGCCACGGTGAAGATCGACCCGTTGAACTTGATCGGATACGCACCGCGCCCCGCACACGCAGTGACGAACCGCTGCAAGGCATACGCCCGACTGACCACGAAGGCGTCGTCATTGAGTTCCTTTTCGCCACCCGCAACGTGAATCCAACTGCGGTTCCAGAATTCCCGCCACCACGCCTCGTGCGCCTGCCGCCGTTCGGAAGAGGGCAACTTCTCGGTAGCCGTAATAAGCTGGTCCATCGCGTCGAGCCACTGCCGCGGGCTGGCCGGATGCTTTGTCAGCACGTAGATGCTGAAGCGGTGCGAGGTCGAGGCGGGTAATTGCAAGTTCAGGTCGTCGACTCGCCGGCTGCCGGCCGCCTGGACGACGGCCCCGAACGTGCGATGCAGCAGCGGGTCGGGCCGCTCGAATCCCGTCAGCCCCTGAATCTTCGCCGTCATCGCCGGGCCGACCGACTTGGCGTTGTGGTGGTACCAGCCGATGCGGCCGGCCTGATCCTTCAGCACCGTATCCGGCTCGACAAACGTGGGGAAGTGCCCCTTATGGCGGGTCACGTGATGGAAGTGCAGATCGCTAACCTCGATACTCGGCAACTCGTAATGTTCTTTTCGCCACAACTCAATGGAGGCGTTTGCGATCACCGGGCGCTTGCTGTCCGCTTGAACATGGATAACCGGGTGGTTGGCGTCGACCCAAAGTCGGACCGTGACTGCCTGGTCACCTTGCCCGCACCCGACTTCGATCGTCGCGTCGCGCAAGTGCAACGTCTGACGAAACACGTTCGACAAGCCGAGTAGATTGGGGTCGAATTTGAAGCGCACTCGCCCGACCTTCAGCAGCCGCCCGTTGTCGCCCCAACTATCCGTCTTGGAAATGTAGAAAATCAGCTCGCCGCTGGGCTCGACCCAGGCGTTCAAGCCGATGTCACCGTTGCCCAGCGGCATCGAGCCTTGCGGGCCGGTGGTGCTGGGCGATTGCCAGGTGACGTCGTAGCGGGCGATCGACTCCTCCGCCTCTGCGATGCCGGGGATTACAAACAACGGAAAAAGGGCTGTCAACATCCACGGCGTGGCGACGCGGCAAGTGGCAGTGTTTGCGCTCAAGGTACTACTCCTTCGTGGAAAGGTCAGTTTACCTTTTCCATATTACACATTTATCCCCACCTCGTTAACTACCCGAACAGCATTCCGGCGTAGCCCACCACGCGGTCGGTATCGCCGCTCGACTCGGCGCTGGTGCTGTAGCCGACCAATTCACAGCGGTTTAGGCAGTCCAACTGCCGGAGTGTTTCCATCACGATTACGGCCGGCAACATGCCGCACATGCTGATTTGGTACTGGCGGACGGTCTCGTACAGTCGGGCCGGGTCGAGGGTTTCGATGGCGTCCAGGGCCAGGCGGTCGAGGCGTCGCGTTTCGGTGTCGTTGGCGAAGTGGTTCATGTCACTGGAGATGACCAGCAAGGGCCGCGGCCGGGTGTCGCGGAGCACCTCGGCCAGTTGTTGACCGAACTGGAGCAGGCTGGCCAGCTCGCCACTGCCGATGGTGATACCGACCACGCGGGCATGCG
This sequence comes from Pirellulales bacterium, assembly GCA_030605745.1. Classification (GTDB taxonomy): domain Bacteria; phylum Planctomycetota; class Planctomycetia; order Pirellulales; family Thermoguttaceae; genus JAUWHT01. The sequence goes on from JAUWHT010000170.1 coordinate 11,185, forward strand.
GGGCCAGCCGGGCAATAAGCGGCAACTGGACCTCGATGGCGTGCTCCTGCCGATGGGCCAGCGGGTCGAGTTCCAGGCCGGTGACGCGCTGGGCCAACTGCCGAGCCAAATTGGGGTCCGACTCGACGTCGCGGCCGGGCACTGCCCAGGTTCTATGCGGCGCGACGGCCCACTCTGCCCCGCCGGGTCGATGCTTGGGGCATAAAATGATCACCTGCTCGGGGATCTCCACCCGGCTGAGCACGGCGGCCACCAGCCGGCCCGAGTAGGCCCAGCCTGCATGTGGCACCATCGCACCCGGCCACGGCTCGGGTTGCGGTTTTTCTTTTTCTGGGAGCATTTCGTCAAGTGCGCGCCGGATTTGGTCGGGCCGGGCAGGGTAAAAGGTCCCGGCCACGGTGGCCGGCCGGACCTCGGGCCCGGATTGGCCCGGGCTGAGTCGCCCGCGGATCGCGTACCCCTCGAAGGTCATCAGCGTAGTGTCGTCGCGCTGCCATGCGTCGCGTGGCAATCCGGCCTTCAGGCATACCTGTTGCAAGAACCCGACCGGGTCCAGGTTGTGGTCCACCGCCACACCGGGCAAGAGCAGCCCGCGGGCTGCGCCCCGGGCAATCTGAAGCCCGTGCTTACCGATGGTCACTGCCTTGGCGCGATCCTCACCCTGCGCGGCCACCGGCTCGGGCGCCCACAGCAGCCAGACCTCCATGTCGAGTTGCCCGAGTTCGCTGGGCGAGATGGGCGGGAAGCGTGGATCGTCTTTGGCCGCCCGAACCGCGGCGCGGTCCAGTGCCTCGGCAAGCGGGACCGACTGGCCGAGGAATCCGCAGCAGCTTCGCAGTTGTCCGGCCCGCTTCAGGCTCACAAAGGCGCCGTAGACGGGCGTCTGAGCCGTATCGGCGAGCACCGCTTCCATCGGTTCGCAGGCCCGTGATTGCACCGTCGCCGCCACCCGCCGGCCGGCCGCCCGGAAGATCAATTCTTCCTGCTGATTGCTCAGGGCAGGCTTGGATTGCTTGGTAGGATTGCTTTCCACGTTGGTCTCCTCCATGCTATTGTAGTTTAGCCGCCGCCTCCTGGCGGCGGAATTCCCGACGTGGACGCCGGGGCTAAACGTGTTGTTTCTCCGCACTGTTGGGGTGGCAGTTGAACTGCCACCCCAACAACTCCATTCATGTGAACGAGGTGATGCGGACGGGCATCCGCCTTTCGCCCCAGTCGCCCGGCGCGCCGTCGAAGTGCCCGGCGATCGGCTCCCGGCAATTGGTGCAACGGCCCTGCCGGACCTCGAACAGTCCCAGCGTGTACCCGTCGCGCTCGATTACCATCCGGCCACAGCCCGGGCAATATGTGCACTGGTGCTCGCGGTCGCTGACATTCCCCGTATAAACGTAACGCAACCCGACGCGCCGTGCAATCTCGTATGCCTGAAGCAACGTTTCCATCGGTGTCGGCCAGCGGTCGGTCATTTTGAAGTCGGGATGGAAGGCCGAGAAGTGCAACGGCACGTCGGGTCCCAACTCGTCGAGAATCCACTGACACATCCGCTCCAACTCCTGCGGTGAATCGTTCGCCCGCGGGATGACCAGGTTGGTGATCTCCAACCACACGTCGCTCTCGTGAGCTAGCCATCGCAGCGTGTCGAGCACCGGTTCGAGGTGCCCGCCGGTCTGGTCGCGGTAGAACTCCTCGGTGAAGGCCTTTAGATCGACATTGGCGGCATCGATGTACTGGAAGAAGGCTTTTCGGGCGACCGGGTTGATGTAGCCGGAGGTAACGGCCACCGTCTTGATGCCGAGTTGGCGAGAGGCCCGGGCGGTGTCGATAGCGTACTCGGCCCAGATGATCGGGTCGTTGTAGGTGAAGGCCACGCTGCGGCAGCCGAGCTGGGCGGCGGCCCGGGCAATGGTCTGCGGATCGGCCACCTCGCAGGAGGCGTCGACGTCGCGCGACCGGGACATTGTCCAGTTCTGGCAGAACTTGCAGCCGAGGTTGCAGCCGGCCGTGCCGAAGGACAGCACCGCGGTGCCGGGGTAGAAATGACTGAGCGGCTTTTTCTCGATCGGGTCGACGCAGAATCCGGTGCTGCGTCCGTAGGTGGTAGAGACCATCTGCCCGTTGCGATTCTCGCGGACGAAGCAGAACCCGCGGTCGCCCGGCCGCAACGAGCAGCCCCGCGGGCACAGATCGCAGACTACCCGGCGGCCTTCATGCGACTCGTGCCACCACCCGCCGACCTTGGTTCCTTGTGAGTCCGGCACACCGTCCGGCGGCAGTTCAACCACGCGTCCCACGGCAAAATCCTCCGTCAGCCCATGAGCATACCAGTTTCGTCACCTGGGGGGAATCACGCCGGAAAGTCGTTTGCAATGACCACCCAATGGTGTTACAATATTGGGTTTGTCTATCCAGTGTGTGTCGCGCCCGTTCGAGACAACTTATGGCTAAGCACCCAATGAACTCGGGCAAGGAGAGATCGGCGTATCCGGCCGGTACGCCGGGTTCTCTTCTTCCTCCTCTGAGACGGCGTCGCCTCCGTTGGGGTGCGGTGGTTGCCGCTGTGGTGCTGGTGGCCTACGTGGCGGCGGCCTACCTGCTATTTCCGGCGGAGTTGCCGTGGTTGCAGCAGCGTTTGTTGGGCGCCGGATGTGTGGCGCTGGCGGTTCTGGTGTTTGCGCTGGCCACACGTCACGCCGAATCTACCGAGGAATTGCTGTTTCGCTTGCGGCGCGGGCAGCATTCGGACTTCGGCAAACGGCGCCGCCTTGCCCAAAAGCAACAGCGCACGATCAGACTGCCCGTGCTGGGCGAGACGAGCTATCGGCCGTTCGGCGGGTTTGGTGTACTGGTGCTTGGGGCTGCCTGGTGGCTGAGCCCGTGGGCGCCGGTGGTGGTCAAGGAGTACGTGATCGAGGATCTGACGGTTCCACTGGGCGAGGAGATTGCCGCGGTGGTACTGGTCATGCCCAACGCACAAATGGCCATTGCCCAAGTGCCGGTTGTTCCCCTCCGCGCCCGGCAACTGGCCGAGTTGATCGATGAGAATACCAGTTCGTACCATCGAGGTCTGAAGGCAATTGCCCAGGGCCGGTTCGGTGAAGCCCGACGCCTGCTGGCGACCGCGATGAAAGACGACGACGCCGAGCCGTTGCAGATTCACCTTGCCCGGGCCCAGAACGAGATGTACGCGGGCCAGTTCTTGGATGCGGTCGGGTGGTACAAGAACGCCGTTGGGAGGAAGCCGGACGACCCAAAGCTGTTGTGTCAGATGGCCGTGGCCTGGATGCAAGCCGGCAAGTTCGACCGGGCCGAGCCGGTGGTTGCTCGGGCCGTGAAGGCCTGCCGTCAGAAGCTTGCCGAGGACGGCCCCGCCGTAGCCGCCTGCCTCCATGTTCAGGCCGCCTTAAACGTCGGCTTGGGCAGGCAGTACGACGAGGCCGAGCAGATGTGCTGGCAGGCCCGGGGAATCTTCGAGGAGGCCTTTGGCCGACAGCACCCCCTGGTGGCCGCTACGCTGAACAACCAGGCCGTGCTGTACCTGCTCCAGGCCAAGTATCCTGGGGCCGCAAGCCTGTTTTCCCGGGCACGTGATATCTGGGTGCGGACCCTCGGGCCGCAGCATCCACATGTCACCACCAGCCTAACCAACTTGGCCATGCTCCACTACAACCCCGGGCAATACGGCAAAGCCGGCGAATTGCTCCAAAGGGCCTTGCCGATTTACAGTAAGAGCCTGCAGGAAACGAGTCCGATCCTCGCCACTACCTGTAACGCCAACGCCCTGCTCGACGTCACGCTGGCACGAGACCAACAATCGCAACAGTTGGCCGAAAAAGCGCTGGTGGTCTCCGAGAAGGCCTTTGGACCCCAGCATCCGAGCTTGGCACCCATCCTCGACACGCTGGCCGCCTTCTACACCGAGGCGGCAAGATACACCAAGGCCGAACTCTACTACCTCCGCGCCCTGGCTGTAATCAGAAAGGTTTGGGGACCGGAACATTCCTACCTGGTTGAAACCCTCAATCATTTGGCCTGCCTCCATATCGCGCAAGGCCGCTACCAGGAGGCGGAGTCGCTTTGCGAGCAGGCGCTGGAAATCGCCAAGAAGTCGCTCGGTGAAAAACATCTCGGTACGGCCGCCGTGCTGAACACCCGCGGAAGATTAGAAATCGAGCGCAGTCAACTCCGCAAGGCCAGGCCGTACCTGGAAGAAGCATTGCGAATCCGCCGGGAGGTGTTCGGCAGGGAACACCCCGACGTGGCCCGGACCATGGGGAATCTGGCCGCCTTGGACAACAGCCCGCGAACCTACGGCCACGGCGTCAGCAGGTACAAGAAGGCGATCGAGATGAGCGAGAAGCTGTTGGGCGCCGACCATCCGCAGGTCGCCCACCTGTGGTACGGCCTGGCTGCGCTCCATGCCCATCGGGGTAAATACCCTGAGGCTGAGTCTTGTCTGAAGCGGGCGTTGGAGATTCGGGAAAAGGCGTTGGTCCCGTACCACCCCGACTTGGCCGCCACGCTAGATGCCCATGCCTCGTTGCTGCTGAAGATTACCCCTCCGGAGCCCGGCCGTGCCGCTGCCATGCAGACCCGCGCCAAGTCGATCCTCGCCAAGCACGCCGAAGAGGACCGGCCAGAGTAACCCGTGTAGCAGCCGGGCTTGCCCCAATACCGTTGAATTAGTGGTAAGTACCGAGCATAAAGCCGCGACCGTTGGTCGCGCCCAGCGGTTCGGAGAAAATCGCGTGGTTGTTTGTTCAACCGCGACCACCGGTCGCGGCTTTATGGGCGGCATTCGATCTCCACATACGCCGGCTCGTCGGAGGGAGGTGTGGTGGGAAGTCTGACCTGCGCCAAGCCAGTCAGGGGAAACAGCAATACGGTGCCCGCGGCGTCCAATGTATACGTGCCGAACGGGACTCCTGCAAAGCTGAACCGGCCGTTCTTATCGGTAACCGTTTCGCGCTTGGCGCCTTCGATGGTCACAGTTATGTTCGGGCAAGGCATGTAGACGAACAGGACTTTCAGCACTACCTTGCCCTCGATCGTGCCGTTCAGCGCCGGTGTGCCGGTCGGCAATTGGATTCCGATCCTGGCCGCCCGGGTGATCAGGCCGTGCTTGAAATACTGGAATTTCCTGGGATGGGATTTTCTTCGGGCCCATTGGAAGGTGCTTTCCACGATCTTCCGCGACAGTCTCTCTTGATTGAGCAACGTAACCACATACGTGATGTACGCTTCGTCGTCGGGGTTGGCAGTCCGCAAGCCGGCCGTGATCTCAGCCGCGCTCAGGGCCGACGCCGCCTCGACCGTTGGGGTCCGGCAAGCCACAAGCATTGCCGGCAGAACAGTGATGGTGAGCAATCTTCGGAACATGGTCAGGTCACTCCGCAACGCTTGTAGCCGAATTGGCCGTGTAACGCAAGATCGATTAACACCTCAACACCTTCGCGGTCACTAGCCAGCGGAGTTCGCCGTGGCCGATTCGGGGCAGGCCGTCAAACCGGATGGCAGCCACGGCCCCCTTGGCAAAACGGATCCAACGGTCCGGGTCACCGATCAACTCGGCGGCCAGCCGGCCCACGTCCGGGGCATGTCCCACCCAGGCGATCTGCTGGTGCTGGTGGGCTTGGGCTGTGGTCCAGCTCAACAGCGTTTCCAGGTCGCCACCGGGCATCAGTTCGTCCAACTCGACCACCTCCGCATTGCCTGAGAGGCCCTCGGCCGCCAACTCGGCCGTCTGCACGCAACGGAGCATCGGACTGGTGGCGATCAGCTCCGGGGCAAATCCTCGCTTAACGAGTTTGTGGACCATCTGGGCAAACCGCTGCCTGCCTTCGTCGCTAAGCGGCCGCAGGCTGTCGTCCGGCCACTGCGGATCGCCGTAGTGGCCGGCCCAGGCATGTCGGATGATGTAGAGGTCCATAGGTTATTTCGTTCGCCAGAGCACTTCATCTTTGATTCCCAACTCCACCTGGACTGCTGCGACGTCGTTCCTAAAGCGCTTTGCATCTTGCGGATAGCCGGCCGTGGGCCGCAGCTTCGGCACCCGGTTGCACCAATAGGCATTCAGCGCCCGCATGGCCAGCTCGCGCAAGTACTTCGACACCATTGATGCCAGAGCTACCGGCAAGTACGATTCGGCCTTGGTTTGGAAACGGAATTCAACGCGTCGCTGCGGCGGGCCGAAGCGGTAGATGCTTTGCTCCCGGCCCTCGGCGTAGACCTCGATCAGCCGGTCGGGAAAGTGCTCGCCGAGCAACTCTGCATAGTGGTTCCGGCTGCCGTGTTTGTCGCAGACGACCGAGATCGGACCGTTGTTTAGCGGCTCGATCATTTCGGCCGCAAGGCCAAGCGTCTCGTGCGACAGGGCGGTACCTTTGGATCCATGCTGCCTGAGCAACTCGTTGAACCGTTCGGGAAAGACGGCCCGGCTTCGCAGTTCCACTAAGTGGACGTCTGCCGCGGCGAGTCCTTCGCGCACTGCCGCAGCCGGCGGTTCGAGTTCGGCCGGATCGGCGTCCAGCGGCACCTGCACGTCATAGCCGGCGTACCAGCGGATCGCTTGTAGCCAATCAGCCGAAGCGGGCGCCAGGGCATTCCAGACGTCGATCCAGGTTCGCGGCCGCTGTCCCAGCAGTGCAAAAGCGGTCCACAGCCCGCGCTCAAGCTGCCGCAGTCCGGCGCCCGGTTTGTAAAGGGTTTTGGAATCGGCCACGGCAACCCGTGTGTGGGGTTTCTCGGCTGCCTCGGCCGGCGTGCGTACAATCACACCGGCCAGCCGCTCGTACAGGTCTTCGCCGCACACACTGTCGGGCACCTGCCACACCGTAGCCGAGACGACCAACGGACCCAGGTTCGGCCCGTAACCCGCTTCGTCCATTCCGATCAAGTACTGCATAAGCATCTAGTATACCAGCCGGGCAGGGAGAAGGCCAGAGGGCGGGAAGACAATTCCGCTTGCTTCAAACTCGCCAAAAGCCTAGAATTAGGTATAGTGTCAACTGAAAGCACATAGTGCGGAGTTGAGCAAATGAGTACAGGTCAACTGCGAAAACAGATCACCGAGCAGCTTAAATCACTTTCTGAAGATCGATTGCGAGCTGCGCACCACTTCATTGCATACCTTTACGAACATGAGGACAATCCAGCGACAGCAGAACTGCTGAAGATTGAAGGCTTCCGGTCTTCTCTGCGCCGCGCAGAACAACAAGCTGCATCGGGTAAGACAATCCTGTTCTCGAAAGTGCGCCGGAATGTATGAGATCATCTTGACGCAAGAAGCGGAGCGGACTTACCGCAAGGTCGACACCCCCTTGGTTCGAAAGTTCAATCGATGCACCGAGAACCTCTCCAGCAATCCATATTCGCATCCGAATATCAAGCGTCTCACGGGCACTCTGCGGGGTCTGTTCCGTTATCGTATCGGTGACTGGCGCGTTGTGTACCGCGTTGACGAGGAAAACAAGTTAGTCGTGATCCTGGTGATCGCCCACCGTAGCGGCGCATACGACTAAGGGAATATAATCGACCGAGGTAATCTCAGGAGATCATGCCATGACAGAGATAGTGTTCCAAGTCGAAGAAGATCCGGACGGTGGCTATACGGCTCGTGCACTCGGTCAGTCGGTTTTCACCGAGGCGGATACCGTGGAGGAGCTTCGCGAGAAGATTCGGGAGGCGGTGACGTGCCACTTCGAGAATCCTGACCAGCGGCCGAAAGTGATCCGTCTGCATTTCATACGCGACGAGGTCATTGCCCCGTGAAGCTCCCGCGAGATCTTTCCGGTGTCGAACTGGCAGCAGCATTGCGGAAGTTCGGCTACCAAGTCACGCGCCGGACTGGCAGCCACATGCGATTGACATGTTTGGTTGGCGACGAGCATCATATCACGATTCCCGATCATAACCCACTTAAGATCGGCACACTAAGCAGCATTTTGCGGGACGTAGCCGAACATGTCGGATTGACGCGGAAAGAGCTTCTTAACCAACTCTTCTCGTGAGCACAGTTGGAAAACCGCAACTCCCGCTCATGTTGCAACAGCCACCAGTCAAAGTCGTTCAACTCACATCGCCGGGTCGTGGAGCGGTGACCACGCTGCTGCTTGAGGGGCCGGGCGCGGCCGGCCTGCTCGATACGAACTTCTGGGGCAAGGGTAACCGGCCGCTGAAATCGCAGCCGGCCGATCGGCTACTGTTTGGTCACTTCGGTGCTGAGCCCGGCGAAGAGGTTGTCGTCCGCCGTTGCAGCGACGAATCGGTCGAACTGCATTGCCACGGTGGACGTGCCGCCGCGGCGATGATCGAAAAGGTCTTGGTCGAACAAGGTGCTCGGGTCGTCGCGTGGCAGGATTGGATCGTCGATCACCATCAGGATCCGATCACTGCGGCTGCTCATGCGGCGCTGGCCGAAACGCGCACGGAGCGAGCTGCTGCGATCCTGTTGGACCAGTACCATGGGGCACTGCGGCGGGCGCTGGACGAAATCGAAAAAGCTGCTCTGGGTGGCAGGCAGCAAACGGCAGAGAAACTGATTGCCGAGTTGCTGGCCCGAGCCGAGTTGGGCCGACATCTTGTGCAGCCCTGGCGGGTAGTGTTGGCCGGTCGCCCCAACGTGGGCAAGAGTAGTCTGATCAATGCGTTGGTGGGCTACCCTCGGGCGATCGTCCACCACGCACCCGGCACCACCCGGGATGTAGTCACCGCCTGTGCCGCGATAGACGGCTGGCCGGTCGAGTTCTCCGACACGGCCGGGCTGCACTCGGGCGACGACGCGATTGAACGGGCCGGCGTCGAACTGGCCGAAAGAAAGCTCTTAGACGCCGAACTGGTGGTCCTGGTCTTCGACCGCAGCGCGGCGTGGTTCCAGGCTGATCGGACGCTCATCGAATCTTGGCCGGAAACCCTGGTGGTCCACAGCAAATGCGACCTGCCGCCGGGAGCCGGGTCGCGTCCGTCGGGTTTGGCCACCAGTGTGTCGACAGGGCAGGGGATCGAAGCGCTGGTCTGCGCGATCGGCGATCGGCTGGTTCCCGATCCCCCGCCGCCGGGTGTCGCGATGCCGTTTGCTGCCGAGCAGCTCGACTGGCTTACCAGGTTTTCCCGACTTACCTAATCAGTGGTCCGTGCCCGCTGGGGCGGGCGTAGGAAGACCGGGACGCCCGCAAATCTTGAAGAATCAAGCAGATTTTCCAAGAAACCTGCCCGAATTGCGGAATTTCGTCTGGACTCCACTGGGCAATTGCGAGTACACTGCCGCCCCCTTCAATTCTCTCAGAGAGGAATATGTGATGGCCTTCAGAATAGTCCGATGCCTGGGATATGCTTCCCTATCGACAGTGCTGCTGGCAGCACTCTGGTGTCGACCGGCAGTGGCGGAGGATGCCGAGGTCCCGGCGCAGCCCGCAACGATACAAGCGGACGAATCTTCCGCCGGAGCGGATGTCTTACTTGACGACGGTCCCAACCAGCAACCGCGGCCGACTCCCGCCAAGCGTCCCGAGACCGGCGAGGCGACGTCCACAGAGCAGCCCCGCGACGAGCCCTCATCCCCGAGCCCCGAGCCCCCATCCCCGAGCCCCGAGTCTCCGCTGGAACCGATTCCGGACCCGCAAGGGTATGGCCCGGTGGAGGTCGAGGCGGCCAGTTTCAAGGGAGTCACCCCGGGCGTGACGACCATCGAGGAAGTGGAACGGGCCTGGGGACCACCCAAGGAAATTCGCAAACAAAACGGCACCTTGCAGCAGTTGTACGCAATGGAGCCGTTCAGGCGGGTGGAGGTGAGTTACTTCAAAGACAAGGTCGCTTCGGTGGTCGTCTGCTTCCACCGCAACTTTCCCGCCGCCTCGGTCGCCAAGCAACTCGAATTGACGAACGTCCGGTCGGTGTTGGTCTCCAACGAGTTGGGGGAAATCCTCGGCCAGGTGTATCCTGAGCGGGGTGTGCTCTTCGCGTTCGCGCCGGGCAAGCGGCCGGGTAAGACGTCGAGGGAAGTCGATCAGGTCATCCTCGAGCCGATCACTGCCGAGCCGTTTGTGCTGCGCGCCCAAACTAACCTCGAGAGCCAAAGCGAGTTGAGCCTGAGCGACCTTCAGCAGGTGCTGAAGCTTCAGCCGGGCAATGCACGGGCCCAGTGGCTGCTCGCCCGACTGTTGCTGGCCATCGGCGAACTGGATAAGGCCCTGGCCGCCAGCGCGCAAGCGGTCCGGCTGGAGCCGACCGATTCGCGATACCGGGTGACACGGGCGAAGGTTCTCGGCCAGATGGGCCACATCGACCGGGCAATCCAGGAGGCCCAAAAAGCCGTGGATATCAGCCGGCAGCGGCCACACGTGAAAGCCCGGGCACTCTGCCTGTTGGGCGACCTGACCGCTTCCGGATCGAAGCCCGACTTCAAGCAGGCGATTAAGTACCATATCCGGGCCTTGAAGGCTGCCGACCCCATGGCGACCAGTCGTTATCCGGCCGTCCGCCAGGCGGCCAAGGAAGTGCTGGTCGACGCACACCTCGGCGCTGCGCACGATATTGCCTGGGGAAACTGGAAAGCAAAAGAAAAGGCAGTGGCCACGTGGCTCGGCCGGGCAGACCTGTTCGCCGAGGAAATCGAGGGCGGCACCGGGCAGCATCGCTTCCGCGTCAGCACCCGTGCACTGGCCGCCTGCGTGGGTGTGGGCGGCAAACTGGATCCGAGCAAATGGACCAAAGAGGCAATCCGCACCGGAGAGGAATTGATCGCCAGGACCAACGACCCGCTGCGCAAGGCCCAGTACCGATGGGACCTGGGACTGGCACTGTACGACGCCCTACAAGTCTACCAAATGCGCAACGACCACGAGACGGCGCTTAAGTACGGCGAATTGGCCATCGAACACCTGGAAAAGGGCAACCCCGGGCGCCATGGCCCAACCGGCAATTACCTGCTTGGCCGGCTCTACTTCCGACTGGGCGCCATCCACGCCATTCGCGACGGGAACCACCGGCTTGCCGTCACCTGGTTCGACAAGGCAATTCCGCGGCTGAAAAAGCCGATTCCCCGGGAGGCCCTTGGCGACCTCGCACAGCACGGCGAAACCTTCATCAGCATGGGCGTCTCGTACTGGGAATCGCGGCAGCCCGAAAATGCGGTCGAACTGACTCAAACCGGCATCGCGCTTATGGAAAAGGCCGCCCAGCAGGGTTTGATCGACAAGTCTGACCTCGCGCTGCCCTATAGCAACCTGGCCTCCATGCACCGGCAACTCGACCGTACCGACGAGGCCGAGCGCTTCGAGGAAATGGCAACCAAGGTCAAACGCACCAAACTGCGGTAGGTGGCGAGGGGGTGGCAATTCATTGCCACCGTTAGGCAGTATGCGGCGAGGGGGTGGCAATTCATTGCCACCTTTAGAACGTGTTTTGAAATTACCGATGCGAGTCCCCTCCC
>JAUWHT010000115.1 GCA_030605745.1 Pirellulales bacterium
AACACGACCGGGTTCGTCGTTGAGCGTCCATTCTCGTCCCTCCTCCGTGATAACAGAGGAAGGATGGCGAATGTCGGTGTTCAAGGCGAGCCCGGTTTGCTGTTCAATTGTCCACACATAGAAAAGGTTAGAGTCAGCAAATATTAAGTTTGGCCATTCTGGGTTTCCGTCTTGGGACGGTCAGCGTCGTACTTTTGCTTTTCACTTTCCTGGGCTCGATGCGTTTGCTGTCGTATCCCCTACCTGGGCGGCAGGGCCAGTAAAGGAGTGGAGAGTGTCGTTGGTGCCCTATTCACTGCTGGGCAAGCCAGCAGTCGCATCCGTCCGCTCTCGTGCATCCAAGTACTGGCGGTACTGGTAGACCTCCAGCAGCGGGACGCCGAGCAGCGTTTTGCGATGGGCCGGCTGGGCGTGCTCGATCAGCCAGAGGTCGGCCGGCTGCCAGCCGCTGGGGCGATGCTGTAGCACGTACCAGCGAAACTCGCCCGGGGCGTCCTCGCGGGTGGCGCGGCGGAGGATGTTCCAGCGCTGCATCAACGCAAGATTCTCCGGCGGGCAGGCTGCGAAGCGGATCTTCTCGTCCTCGGCGGTGTGCTCGTGCAGCCAATCCAGTACGGAGCGGTCCAGGGCGTCCCAGTAGTAGGTCGGTTCCATGCCGGCGGCGGTTGCACCTGGCAGGCCGCCGATCAGCAGGTTGTAGTACGACAACCATTGCGGGGCGTAGCGGAACAGGCTGGCCGCGCTTCCGACATACAGCAGCCCGATCGCGGCCGCGGCAAGCCAGCGTGCCCGTATCTGCTCGGGCCACCGCCGGACCGTCCAGGAAAAGACCACCCCGCAGCCCACGCCGGCCAACGCGGCCAGGAACGCAAAGCTCGGCAGAAACAGCCGCACCCCATCGTGCGGCGGTGTGCCGGGCAACGCGCGAACGATCAATAGCACCAGCCAGTTGGCCGCCAGCAGCACGCCCGCCGTGTCCTCGCGCCACCGGCGGAAGATAGCAACCATTCCGACGCCGCCAAGCAGCAGTGTACCCAGCGGGACGGTCACGGCGGTCCACAGCAGGGTATTGTACCAGGGCAACGGGTGATCGAGGTTGTACATTCGGCCGAGGAACCAGGTCGAGATGTTCAGCCCGCCGTTGGCCGCCCGATTGAGGTTCAGATCGAAGAACGTCAACCAGCCTTGGATCGGCTGATGCCACAGCGGCGGATTGAGCACGAAGAAGGTGAGAAGCGCCACGGGCAGTCCGACGGCCAGTGTGCGTGCCGCCGCCCGATCGCGATAGACGGCCGCCCAAACGAGGAACGGCAGCGGGGCGATCCAGCCTGTGGCCTTGCAGCTTAGCGTCATTCCAAGTGCAATGCCCCAGAGAATGTTGGTCCGACAGTTTAACTGCCGGACCAACAGGACGCCACGGCTCGCCGATGGATCTCGTATCACTGGGAACGTGGCCCAGGCCAGAACCCAGCAGCTTGTCAGCGGTCCGTCGAAGGAGGCGAAGTGGGCATGGGCGAACATCCTGGGCAGCAACATCAGTGCGGCCACCGCGCCGACGGCCACCGCAACCGAGTAGTCTCGCCACATCCGGTAGAACATCGCCCCGGCCGCCAGGGAGAACAGCATCATCGGCCCGAACCGCGCGGCATCCAGCGGCTGAAGCCATGCGGAAGAAATCCACTGCCCGACGGCAATCACAATCCCGTAAAACGCCGGGTGCCCTTCGACCTCGGTGGTGTATTGCCAATCTCCCTGCACGATCCGTTCAGCCCGTAGGATGGCGTTGCCCTCATCCCAGGCCATTGGTAACCCCGGCGAAGTACCCAACAGCATCGCGGCACAGGCAACCGCCGCTAGCAGCGAGCCCAGCAGCAGCCGGTGGCGGGAGGGTTGCGGCGAAGCAAGTTCAGGCGGGACGGTCATGCGGTCGATTCTAACATGTTGATCAAAAGACGTGATAGATGGTAGAATAGTATGAGCGTAATACAAACAAGAGTGGCACGTCCCTGAGCGCAGCGAAGGGCGTGTTTGGGGCACCTTGCCACGCCCTTCGTTCCTCAGGGCGTGCCACCAATTTGCTTAGGCTGCGCGGAACGCCAAATGATCGAGTTGCCCAAACAGAACTGGAAGTGGTACGAGGATCGGTGTCGCCGGGAGCACGTCGCGTGGTTGCGTGGCCTCACCCCGGCGGAGGCCTTGGCGCTGTACGAGGACTTCTACCGATTGGCCGCCGGTCAGCAGGACGGGTCGCCGGGATGGAAGCGGCTGGAAGAAAGCCGGTGGGAGGAAAAGCTGGCCCTTCGCAGGCGGATTCGCGCTGTGTTGGAGCGATTGGACAAAATTCAACGTGAACGACGCCATACACAAGACACTAACTGACGTCTCGGATTTTCTGCGCGCCGCTGAGGTCCCTTTTGCGGTGATCGGCGGCATTGCCACGGTTGTACGAGGAGAGCCGCGATTTACCGCCGACGTGGATATTGTGGCTGGCGTTGATGTGGACCGCTGTCTTCAACTGCTCGACGTGCTGGAAGACACCCCATTTTGTCCGCTGTTTGCCGATGTGGCCGCAGTGGTCGAAAAGGCCTTTTTGCTCCCCCTGCGGCATCGGCAGACGAAAGTCAAAGTCGATCTGGCCGTCGGCATCACGGGATTTGAGCGGCAAGCTATCGGCAGAGCCACAAAGGTTGAACTGGCGGGGTGCTCGATTCCCGTCGTCTCGGCCGAAGATCTTATCCTGATGAAATCGTTGGCCGCTCGCCCACGTGACACGGACGATGTTTCTGGCATTATTCGCCGCCAGGGTGAGACCCTGGACTGGGACTACTTGCTAAAGACCGCCGAACAGCTTCAGGAAGCTTTGGGGCACGACCTCGTGTCGGAGTTGCTGAGATTGCGAGACAGCTAGGTTGACCTCTACCCTACTCCGGCACCCTACTCCGGCACCACGGCCACCAGCTCGCGGCAGACGGCCTCTAGATGGGCCGCGTCGAGCGTCTGGCGCTCTTCGGCGAAGCCGATCAACAGGGCCAGGTCGCACAGGCGGTTGATCTGCCGGGCGATGCCGTGGGTGAGTGCATAGAGCGTGGGCATTGCGTCGGGCTCGAAGATGGTCCGCGACGCCCCGGCTGCTTGCAGGCGATGTGCCACGTAGCCGGCCATCTCCTGCTCGGTGAATGGGCGGATCAGGCACTTCACGCCCAGCCGCTCTTCCAACTGCGGCATCCGTTCCAAGCTGGGCAACAAGCCGGTCTGGCCGACCAGCAGCAGTGTCAGCCCGGGCCGGCCACCGGTCTCGAAATTCAACAGAAGCCGCAACGCCTCGAACGTCTGGGCGTCTTCCAACAGGTGGGCCTCGTCAATGATCACCACGGCGTGCCGGTCGTGCCGGGTGTTGTCGGCCAGGCAGTGCTCGATCCGTCGGATGCTCGCCTGGATGCTTGAGCCGGTCGATCCGTTCGTGGAACCGTCGAGTTCGCCGGCCAGGTAGGCCAGCAGTTCAGCGGTGGGCATTTGTGGAAACACCAGATGAACGAAGGGCGTGAAGTCTTCGCCGAGTGTTTGCCGAAGCATGTTGGCCACCAGCGTCTTGCCCGTGCCGCCCCCGCCAGCCAGCAGCGCCCCGCCGCGGTGATTCTCGGTTGCATAGCGCAACTTCAGCAACGCCGCCTGGTGCGACTCGGCCGGGTAATAGAAGGCCGGATCGCCATTGTTCTCGAAGGGCTTTCGATTCAATTGCCAGTAGGACTCGTACATGTCAATTTGCTTTCAGCAGTCAGCTTTCAGTGATCGGTTATCACTCAAACTGTAAACGCTAGCATTTGGGAAAACGTGATATGCTTGGAAAATAGGGGCTCGGGACTCGGGGCTCGGGACTGGAGGGTTGCCTTCAACAACCCCGAGCCCCGAGCCCCGAGCCCCGAATCCCTAGTATCTACGGTGTTTTCCGAGCAAAACGTCCCAATCCGTTTACGGTTTGAGTTATCAGTAAATCTTGATAGCTAATAGCCACTCCTTTAGTGCTTAACCACAAAGTTCTCGACGATTCCCACCTGTTCGATGTTGGCCTCCGCCAGACGGCGCTGCACGTCGACCAGTTGATTCTGGGGCGTGGCGCGGACGTTGTGGACCATCACGACGGCGTCGAGGCAGCGAGCGAGTGCACGGGCCGGGGAACCGGTCAGAACCGCTGAATCTTCCAGCGGTTCCAGGTCAACCAGGGTCAGGTCGTAATGTGCCGAAAGCGTCGCCATGCTGTCGGCCAGGCGCGTTTCGTCCTCGGGCGGTTTGTCCGTGCCGGCAAACGGCCCAAGCAGCGGCAGCAATGCCAGGAAGTTGTGGGCCGATTCGATGACCACCTCCTCCAGCGGCAGCCGCCCGGCCAGCACTTCCTCCCAACCGGACTCGGTGGTGAGCCTCAATTGTCGGGCGAGTTGGGGATCAGCCAAGTTGGCGTCGACCATGACCACTTTCAGTCCCCGCTCGGCCAGCCGTCGCCCTGCACAGAGCACCAGCGTTGTGGTCCCCTCGCCGCGCCGGCAACCGCCCAGCGCCAGGACCCGGCGTCCTTCTGCCGTGGCGGCCAGCAACCCGTCGCTCAGCCGGTCCAACTCGCCTGCGGCCGCTCCACCCAATTGGCTGCAAACCTTCGGCCAGGTGAAATGCTCGACCTGCAACATGGGCCGGAACGACCGGCCACTGATGTGTGGTCGAGGAACGTCCCGGCCGTCGGCTTGCTCAGCCGGCCCGGCCAAGGTTCCCGGGTCGAGGCGGTGGACGTAGGCCTTAATAAACGCTTGATCGAGCGCGGTCATAGCTGGTTCTGACGGAAGGTTTCTCAATGATGCCGTTAAATCGTGCAACCCCCGGCTCGGCCGGCGGCCGCCGGTAGTCGTGGGAACTGCCCGGGCTGGGGGTTACGTTCTGTTTCCGTTCATTCCAGTTGGGGGCCTGTGACGGCAAATCCCAGCCGGAATCTCGTGCCGTTCCCATTTGGTCGGCCGACGGTGGGACATCAGGTGGAAACGTCATGCTGGGCGGTGCGGGTTGGAGGTTCGGCGTAAGGGCCGGGCTCGTTGAGCCCGTTGAGTCCGGCATGCCGGTGGTCGGGCCGCCGTTCCAGGTCGGGGCCAGTTCGGCATCTGGGGCCGGCGCGCCCGGGTGCCAGGCCGGCAGCTTCTGCTCGTCCGGTTTCGGACTGCCCCTGTTGCCCAGCATCAGCGGAACGATAGCAGCCAGCACCAGCAGCACACCCCCGCCCACCAGGAGCTTGGTCGAGAGCGCCTGGCTGATCATCCGGCCATCGCGCCGAGCCGGTTTAGGGTCTGCCGGTGGGGCTGGCTCGGCCGCGTCCAGATCGGGCACGCGGGCCAAGACCTGGGGTGGGGTCTCGGTACCGCCAAAGCCGGCACCCATGGTCAGCGCATCCCCCTCCGATGGAGGTGCGGCCTGGACCTCGGTGCCACACAGGTCACTCGGTTCGTATTGGTGCATGCCCAAGCCTCCTTCCCGGCAGGCCACCTACGGATGACCGGCGCGCACGGGCGAACAGAAATTGCCCGTTCAGACAACTTATCGGTTCCGATTGTGCGAATCTTGAGTGTTGAAACAACTCTGATGATTAGGCACTCTCGATGATTCCATTTGCCGCAAGACAACCTTTTGCCTATACTTATTAACCTGATACAACTGGGAGACCAAGCCATGAGTGAGATCGCTGTTGAACTGATTCCCGATTCGGAACAGGGGGGATTCACTGCTAGAATTCCCGACATTCCGGCGTACGGTGAGGGAGAGACTGAGGAAGAGGCTATTGCCGACTTACGGGAAGCGATCCGCGGTTACATAGAGGCCTTCGGGCTAGATGACGCGCTTGTGCGAATCGCCTTGCCGACCATTCGCCATCTCGACTGGGACCTGACGGAGTTGGCTCGTGGCTAACCTACCCCGACCCAGTGGTAAGGAGATGGTGCGGTTTCTGCGGCGGCAAGGATTTGCTCTGATTCGGGTTCGTGGAAGTCATCACTATCTACAGCGCGGTGAGCAGCATACCTCCATCCCGGTACATGGGAACCGTCCCTTGAAAATAGGTACGCTGCGTAGTATTCTGCGGGATGTTGAGCTTACCCCAACGGAATTTGCCAAACTGTTGTAGTGTCTAATACTACAACACTAGGAACCGTCATGACCCAGATCGAACAAGCCCGGGCCGGTAGCGTTACGCCGGAAATGGAAGCGGTTGCTCGTAGCGAGCGGCTGGATCCGGAACTGGTTCGCAGCGAGGTTGCCCGCGGGCGGATGGTCATTCCGGCCAACAAGGTCCATCTGGAAAAGGACCTCCAGGCGATCGGCATCGGCATCGCCGCGCGGACGAAGATCAACGCCAACATCGGCAAGTCGGCCGTCTCCAGCGATACCGAGTGCGAGTTGGAAAAGATGCTCCTGGCGGTCGACTGCGGTGCAGACACGGTGATGGACCTGTCGACCGGCGAGCAGATCGACGCGGTGCGTCGGCGGATCATCGAGGCCACCACTGTCCCGGTCGGCACCGTGCCGATCTACCAGGTGGCCCAGCAGCTTGACGACATTGTCGACATGCAGTGGCAGTATTTTCTCGACGTGGTCGAGCAGCAGGCCCGACAGGGTGTCGATTACATGACGATCCATTGCGCGCTGCTAAGGGAGCACGTGCCACTGACGGGAAATCGGTTGACGGGCATTGTCAGCCGCGGCGGGGCGCTGGTAGCCAGGTGGATGGCGGCCCACGGGGAAGAGAATCCGCTGTACACCCACTTCGACGACCTGTGTGAGATCATGCACCAGTACGACGTCACTTGGAGCTTAGGCGACGGCCTGCGGCCCGGCTCGCTTGCCGACGCCTGTGACGAGGCCCAGTTCGCCGAGCTTAGGGTAATGGGCGAGTTGACCCACCGGGCGCGGCAGCGCAACTGCCAGGTGATGGTCGAAGGGCCCGGCCACGTGCCGATGGACCAGATCGAGCGGAACGTCAAGCTTCAGACGCAGTGGTGCGACGAGGCGCCGTTCTACGTGCTCGGCCCGATCGTCACGGACATTGCACCCGGTTACGATCACATCACCAGCGCGATCGGGGCCTCGATGGCCGCCTGGTACGGTGCGGCGATGCTGTGTTACGTGACGCCCAAGGAGCACCTGGGTCTGCCCGACCTGGACGACGTGCGGCAGGGTGTAATCGCCTACAAGATAGCCGCCCATGCCGCCGACGTGGCCCGGCACCGCGTGGGCGCCCGAGAGCGGGACGACGCGCTGAGCAAGGCCCGATTCGAGTTCAACTGGGCCGAGCAGTTCCGCTTGGCGCTCGACCCGGAGACTGCCCGACGGATGCACGACGAAACCCTGCCGCAGAAGGGTCACAAAAAATCACACTATTGTAGCATGTGCGGTCCGGAGTTCTGCGCGATGAACATGACCGAGCAGTTGCGGAAGCTGGAGCGGGAAAAGGCGGGCAGTTGACACGTTGTGTGCGATGAGTCAAGATAAGGTTGTTTAGCTGCCGCGTCCACGCGGCGCGGTTTCCCGCCGTGGACGGCGGGGCTAAACGCTGTGATTGAACACCATCCACCATACCAGAAGGAGAAATTACCATGCGTTCGATTTGTCTTCTTGCCGTTTCGTTGTTGAGCACCGGCCTGATGATTGCCGAGCCTGCCGTTGCGGCGGACCTCTCTGCGGAAGAAACCAAACAGGGCTTCGTTAGCCTCTTTGACGGGAAGACCCTCGACGGCTGGCAGGGGTTGCTGAAGGGCTACACCGTGCAGGACGGGATTATGATTTGCAAGCCGGGCGGGAATCTGTTTACTAAGAAGGAATACGCCGACTTCATCTTCCGCTTCGAGTTCAAGCTTCCGCCGGGCGGAAACAACGGAGTGGGCATCCGCGCGCCCTTGGTCGGTACTCCGGCATTCGCGGGCATGGAGATCCAAATCCTCGACGACCCGGCGCCCCGCTGGAAAGACCTGAACGTCTGGCAGTACCACGGCTCGATCTACGGCGT
>JAUWHT010000009.1 GCA_030605745.1 Pirellulales bacterium
AAGACCATCCCGTCCTTACCGGAATACCCGACGAACCGCTCCAGGCGGCGGGCGTTCTTTATCGTGCTTGTCTACCGGCCGATGCAACCCCTTTGCTGATGGGCACCGGCAAACCAAGGAAGGCCGGCACGGTGACCAACATATTCGGTACCCATGTGTTAAAGGATGTGGAGAAGTCGCCCATTGCCTGGGTCTGGCAAAACCAGTGGGGCGGCCGCGTCTTCACGACCACACTGGGACACGTCAAAACGTTCGAAAATGAGTGGATGGTCCGACTGCTCGTCAACGGTATTCATTGGGCAGCCGGCAGGCCCGTGCCCAAAGCTTCGGTCAAGATGACGCCCATTGTAGCTGGAAACGACTTCAGCCTGTCGGGCCGCCGTCCACTCCGGGAAGATCATCACCTGGGAATGTACACAACCGGTGAACACCTCCGAGCGATCCGTCTTTGAGCAGTGTGCACTGGCCAGTGGTTTGCTGACCGAGCAGCAGCTTGCCGAGGCCCGCACGGGCGTGGGTTGGTCCAACGGCGATCAGCCGGACGCCAATGCCCGGCTCAGCGACCAACAGCTTGCCGACCGGCTGGTCGAGATGGGACGGCTTAACCCTTGGCAGGCCAAGCAGTTGCTCGACGGTCGGACCAAGTTCAATCTGGGGCCGTACTTGATCGTCGATTCGATTGGCCAGGGAGGGATGGGCCAGGTGTTCAAGGCCGAGCATAACATGATGGGACGCGTGGTGGCCATCAAGGTCCTTCCGCTGAGCAAGTCCACGCCCGACGCGGTGGCCAACTTCACCCGCGAGATCCGAGCACTGGCCAGTCTCGACCACCCCAAGCTGGTGCGGGCGCTGGACGCGGGACACGACGGAAACGTGTATTACCTGGTCACCGAGTACGTTGCCGGGGCCGATCTCCGTAAGCTGGTCCGCCGCGACGGCCTGTTGAGCATGAACACCGCTGCGGAGATCATCTTCCAGGTGGCCGAGGGACTCCGCCACGCCCACGCTCAAGGCCTGATCCACCGCGACATCAAGCCGGGTAACGTGCTGGTGACGCCCGAGGGAGAGGCGAAGCTATCCGATCTGGGCCTAGCCGGGCCGCTGGAGGGCGACCAGGAAAACGACCCGCGGTTCGGCAAGATCGTCGGCACGGCCGACTACCTTTCACCCGACCACCTCAAGGAACCCAGGGAACCCACTCCCGCCTGGGACATCTATTCGCTCGGATGCACCCTCTACTACGCGGTGACCGGCAAGGTGCCGTTTCCCGGCGGCTCGACCGCGGACAAGGTGCGGGCGCACTGCGAACTCCGACCGCTCGACCCGAGACGACTCAACAACGAACTGAGCGACGAGTTCGTGGACGTAATTGCCGACATGATGGCGAAGAACCCGGCCGAGCGGATCCACTCGGCGACCGAGGTTATGCGGCGCCTGAAACCTTGGACTGATCGCCCAATGCTGGTCCCCTCGCCCAACGACAAGCCAATCCCACCGCCGATCGTCGCCACGCCACGTCGCGGCCCGCGCCTCTCGCACTTGCACGAGACCCAGGCCGATTTTCCGGAAATGCCGGCACCGGCCGACGAGGAGAGTTCAAGCCTGATCGTGCCAACCGACTCGGGCTCGGCCGACGAGCTATCGATCTTCCGTCCGGTGGCGGTGCTGGTTCTACTCCCGCTCGCGCTAGTGACCGCTGTGCTACTCGTCTGGGGCCTGGTGAAACTGCTGTGGTGAAGACTGTGGGAGGCGGCTGCGACGGCGAAACCGGCGCCGAAGTAGCTGGCGCTGCCGAAGCCCCTGCCACCCGGGGGATCGGCAACGGCAGGCCGGTGGCCAGAACGGCCTCGGCCCATGTTGGCATAATCTCAATGCAATTCGGGCAACAAGGACAGGCGCCCTTCCACAAATGCAGCTACGGTCTTGTTGGCAATCCGCAGCTTTTCGTGGATCGATAGTCCTTGCTGATGATGGAGCGCGATCATGCATACGCTCAGCACATCGCCGGTACCAGTTGTGTTGACCTGTCGCTTCGTGGGATACGGTTTGTGGACGACAAGTTTACCCTCCCGATAGAAACCCGCCCCCTGAGATCCCAAATGCAGGACGACACAGCCTGCCCCCCATTCCTCCAAGCAACTTAGCGTGCGATCCAGATCGTCCGAGTCACAGAACTCGTTCAGCTCCTGAATGTTTCCATGGACGATGTCGATCAGTGAAAGAAGCCGGCGAATGGCATCCTTGCGTTTTGTGATTTCTCTGTGGCCTCCGGCGTTCCAACAGGGATCCCAATTGAGATCGATGGAAGTCGTCAATCTGGCCTGTTTGGCTCTCTGCAGCAGCCGCTCGTTTCCGCCGTAGAGCATCGGCTCCGAGAACCAGACGTCGGCTCGCAGCAGGTATTCGTAGGAGTGCATCTGGGAGAGATCCAGATCTTCGAGGCACAGCGATCGATTGTTGGGCAGATTGCTGAGGAAATGTCGGTTGCCGCTCTCGAAGTTCAGGCCGATTGAAGTACCCGTGCTAAGACCGTCCTCCTTCTTCAGATAACTCGCCAGCCCGCAACGAAGCAAGAGCTGCTCCAGCCGCTCTCCGAGTGCATCGTTACCGACCTTGCCGGCAAAGGCCACCTTCAACCCCAGATTCGCTGCGGCAAAAGCACTGTTGGCGCCTCCGCCACCTATGGTTTCCGTGATCAATGGGACGGATGTTTCGCCGTCGTCAAACAGGTATTGGCCTGGCGGAAAAGGCGCGGTCTTGATGTCGCGGTTGATGTTGCCGACTACAAACAGGCGGACGGCTTTGTAGAGGGACGTGTTGTCAGGCATTTTGAAGTGCTTCCTCCACTTCTGCTACGTCAGGAGCGGATTGCCGTCCTCCATGTTTGGTGACCGACAAGGCCGCAGCCATTGCGGCAAAGCGCAGGTTATCTTCCAGGGACATCTTTTTCAGTACGCCATAGGCAAATGCCCCGTGAAAAATATCTCCGGCGGCCGTCGTGTCCACAACCCGCACTGGAAAAGCCGGAAGATGCCGTGGACCATCCGCCGCGATGTAGATGAGTCCTCTCCCCCCAAGCGTGATCACGGTCGTGCCGCAGCCGCTCTTCTGCACTGTCGACAAGGCTTCAGACTGATTGCGGGAACTGTCGAGACTGTCGAACTCGCTGACCTGCAGGGCAAAGTGTTCCGAAGCAACGACATAGTCGACTTTGCCTGCAAGTACCTTGGTGCCCTCGCGAAGCGACCCTGCATCCAGCACGGTTGTGGCGTCAGGAAAGTGTACAATGGCATCCAAGCTTGCCTGCAGTTCGTGACCGTCGAACAGAAGGACCTTCGGTTCCAGCCCGGGGGCGGGCGTCTTGAGCCGGCAGCCGCAATGATCGCGTTTCCTGTTGATAATGGTTCGGCTGCCGTTAATTCTGTTGACCAGGATAAGCGACACGGGAGTCGGCGCGTCGCCGGATATCTCGAACAGGCTGAGATCCGTGCCCACCGACTGAAACTCATCCAGAACGTACCGCCCGTACCTGTCGTCACCAATCGTCCCGACAAAGGCACATCCGACGCCCCAAGACGACAGAAGATACGCGGCATTAGCGGCCGGCCCCCCACCCGATTCAAACAACTGGGTCACTTCGAGTTTCCCGTTCTCAGCGGGAAAGCCGTCAACCGGCAGGACAATATCGTATGCCGCATGGCCTATGCACAATACGTCGATTTTCATTCCTCTGCGCAATCTCCACCGTTGCCCAACTCCGCCTTGATCAGGAACATCAATAGGTGCTCGATAACCAGGTGAATGGCCTCGGTCTGGGGTGTGGACTGCACGGGAACCAAGACGGAGCACGTCGATTCCCTGCCAAGAATCCCCCCGTCAAACCCGACCAGCGAAACCGTTCGGGCACCCGATCGGTTGGCAAATCTCAAGGCGTTCACCAGATCCTGCGAAGCGCCGCTTCCTCCGTGCACGGAGACAAGGATAACGACGTCGCCCTCCTTCAACAGCCCGCGCATCTGGTTGACAAACACGTCGTCGCGCGCCGCATCATTAGCCCACGCTGTGTACAAAGACACGTTGTCGGTCAGAGAGACGACATCGAATGGACGTTGTCCCCGCGGAATCACGTATTTCGCCAAATCACAGGCGAAATGCTGTGCGGTCGAGGCCGATCCGCCGTTGCCCATGGCAAAGACCCGACCGTGCCTTGCGTAGCAGTCCAGAAGGATTTGCTTTGCCCGGTTGATGGCCTGCCAGTCTAATTGCTTCAGCAGTCCGCAAGTCTCGTTCAGGAATTCCGTAATCATTTGTTCTTCTATCATGCCTGGCATTCTCGCAATGAGAGATCGTACATGGCGAAGATATTCTCCAGCGGGGTATCCGGCTGGATGTTGTGGGTTGGGGCCACGATCATCTCTTCAGCTTACTTTCCACACATCTCGGATTCATTTAAGGGGGGCGATTTTCCACAGGATTTGCGGTGTTTTTCAACCCGTTCCAGAGGAAAGGATGCCTCCGCCTTTATACCAAATTCTACACTGTCGGCCCTGCTTTTGGCAATACCGCGGGCCACCGTCGCGCCGGGCAAACCTTTGGGCTTCCGGCCGAGGGTAGACAGCACCGCGCTAGCGTGGTAGATTAGGGGAGACATTCAAGTTCTTTTAATCACTGAAAGGGCCCACCCAATGTACCGCATGCTAGTTCTCAGCTTGATAGTCTGTTTGCTGTGTCTCCCCCCCCTGGGGCCCGCCCAGGTCGCACCGGCAGAGGAGAAGCCGAAGACGAGCGATTCCAAGGTCGACGCGGCCAAGCCGACCGACACCAAACCA
>JAUWHT010000091.1 GCA_030605745.1 Pirellulales bacterium
ACCAGCATCATCGTCCCATAGCTGCGGATCGGCAGTCCGGCCGACTCGCACAATGCCGGCAACAGCCACCAGATGACCGCTCCGACGATCACCAACAACGGGACATATCCCCACGTATCGGTGCCGAACCCCTGCCGCCAGCCGAGCCACGCCAACATGCCCACGCTCACCAGGGCCCAAACCGCCAGCAGCAGCCCAAACCCGAACACCGGCACCCCGGCAATCTCATTCGGTATGTAAAAGAGGGTTTGGAACACAACCATCACTTGGGGTTGGTGGAATGCACCACGGAGGCACGGAGGACACGGAGGAAAGAAAAAAGGCCGGGAGTTCGAAGAACGATGTTCGTGTGTAGTTGTACTACCGCACGCCATCATTCCTGATTGTTCTTTTCTCCGTGTCCTCCGTGCCTCCGTGGTGCGTTTTCTATCTCTTTGGTTCCAGTAAACAGTTATCTATCAGCCGGGTGTTTTCGATCTTTACGGCCAGTGTGGCCAGGGTTGGGCCGGTGATCTCGTCGACTGGTTCGAGCGTGTTTGGGTCGACCAGGGCGATGTAGTCGATCTGTGCGTCCTCGGCCGTCGTGATGACTTGCCTCATCCGCTGGGCAATCACACGGGCATTACGTTGGCCCTGGTCGATTAGTTCGCCGGCCAAGTGGAGACTTTTGCATAACACGAGCGATCGCCGCCGGGCATCGGGGCTTAGGTAGGCATTGCGGGAACTCAGCGCCAGCCCGTCCGGCTCGCGGATGATCGGGCAGATGCGAATCTCAACGGGCACATCGAGGTCCTCGACCATCCGGCGGATGACCAGGGCCTGCTGGTAGTCTTTTTGCCCGAAGTAGGCCACGTTGGGCCCGACCATATTCAGCAGTTTCAGCACGATGGTGGCCACGCCGCGGAAATGGCCGGGCCGGCATCGGCCCTCCAGCGGCTCGGCCACCGAGCCGACCTCGACCCAGGTGGCGTGTCCGGCCCGGTAGACTTCCCCATCGGCTGGAACAAATGCCAACTCGGCACCGCAGCAGGCCAGTGCTTCAAGATCGGCCTCCAACGTGCGGGGATACCGATCGAGGTCCTCGCCGGGGCCGAACTGGCTTGGATTGACGTAGATCGAGACCACCGTGCAGTCGCACTCGGCCTTCGACGCGCGGACCAGGCTCAAATGTCCTTCGTGCAACGCGCCCATGGTAGGCACCAGCCCGATACGCTTGCCCTCACGCCGCACCCCGGCAAGTATCTCGCGGAGTTGGGCCACGCTGGTGACGAGTTTTGGGTGGGAAGTAACCGGATTATTCATCGAGAATCCGTTTAGCCGCCGGGCTTGCCCGGCGCGTCAGTATTCGAACGCATTAACTCCCAAACAACGCGCCGGGCAAGCCCGGCGGCTAAACTAACTTATTCCATCGCTTTCACCGCGGCCAGCGTTTCTTCGAGTAGCCGGTCTGGTGGATCGTCGGCCACGAGCCGTAGGATCGGGCCCTGGTGGGGCTGCGTCGCTTGCTCGCGGATGGCCCGGCCGATTCGCTCGATTCGCTCTTCGCTCAAGTTGTGCTCGCCAGGGCGGCTGCGGCGGAGTACACGTCGTAAAAGCTCGTCGGCCGGGGCATCCAACAGCACGATCAGCTTTGGCCGAACTATACCATGCCGCGCCTCGATCCAGCGGCCGCAAAACGCTTCCAGTTGTTCCGGCGGCAGCCACACCCGGGCAAAAGCCGGCGACTGGTCAAACCAGAAGTCGCTCACTACCAGATGCTTCCGGTCGGACCACTGCGTCGCGTCGGCCGCCAGCAGCCTGGCCCTCTGCCGTAGGAATTCTAACTCCATGTCCCAGGCCCGAGAAGCCGGATCGGCATAAAACGTCTCAAGCTGCCCGAGGTCGAGCTTTTCAGCAATCAATCGTGCGGCGGTTTGTTGGACCAGCCGCTCGGCCAGGCGGGTCTTGCCGGTGGCGATCGATCCGGTGATCGCCACGTAAGGGGCCGCCGTATTGATGTGATCCAGCAGTCGCGCAACGGTCCAGCCGGTGGTGGGATGGACCATCGAGCCGGCCACTTCGGCCGCCGGCTGAAGCACGAACCGCCGCCAGGCCATCCGTGGATGAGGCAGCACCAGCGACGGTCCGCAAAGCACCAGTTGGTCGTATAGCAGCAGGTCGAGGTCGATCGGGCGCGGCTGCCAACGTTCGGACCGGCGGCGGCCGAAGTCATGTTCGATCTGCTGTAGCGCCTCCAAGAGTGGTTCCGGCCGCAGCGTGGTTTCCACCGCCACGGCCCCGTTCAAGAAAGGCGGCTGGTCCGGTGGCCCGCCGACAGCGGGGGTCTCATACCAGCGACTACTGCTGGTCACGCGCATCTGCAAGTGCTGCCGCAGTTGCGCAACCGCCAACTCAAGATTCCGCGATCGATTTCCTAGATTGGAACCCAGACCAATCAGACAGATTGGCAATTTTCAATTCCTCTCAGGGACGAAAGCCTGGGGGAGGCCCTCCAGGCCGCGATCGTTGGACGCCGACTGTCGTTCCCTGCGGTCGCCGCCCCCCGGACTCTCGTCTGTCAATCAATTTTCTCGATGTGGCTGTGATTGTCAAGGCGTGTTTGCTAAGCTAAAATATGGGCACGCAAAGTAGCCCTGAGTGGACTACCAACCATGACCGCGACTGTGGACAAGAAGCCGCCCCGCGAGGAGCTCAAACCGGGTGAGGTGCTGTGCGCTTATTGCCCGGCCAAGTGCTGCCGATACTTTGCCCTGCCTATCGACACACCCGACTGCTGGGCGGATTTCGAGTACATCCGCTGGTACCTGCTGCACGAGCGGGCGAGCGTGTTCATCGAAGAAGACTGCTGGTACCTGCTGGTCCATACCAAGTGCAAGCACCTGCGCGACGACAACCTGTGCGATTGCTACAAAACGCGACCCAAAATCTGTCGAGATTACACCACCAAGAATTGCGAATACGAGGACGAGTGGGTTTACGACCACTATTGGGAGACCCCCGAGCAGGTCGAGGAATATGCCGAGGCCGTCCTCGGCCCACGCAAGGGACACGGATTCCGCAGCCCACGCAGTAGGTTGTGAGGGGGTGGCAATTCATTGCCACCTTAAGAGGTGAGGGGGTGGCAATTCATTGCCACCTTAAAGCGGTATTGTTGTGAACCAATCCGAACGCATCACCCCCCGAACGCTAAAGGGCTTCCGCGATTATCCGCCGGAAGTGATGATTCCGCGCGAACGGCTGATCGACACCGCCCGGCGGGTCTATTGCTCCTACGGTTTCAGTCCCATCGACACCCCGGCTCTGGAGTACCTGGAGATCCTTGTCGGCAAGGGAGGCGAGGAGACCGACAAGCAGCTTTACAAGTTCCAGGATCACGGGGGCCGCTCGGTCGGTCTGCGGTTCGACCTGACCGTACCTCTGGCACGCTTCGCCGCACAGCACATCAACCGGCTGGGCACGCCACTTAAGCATTACCACATCGCCACGGTCTGGCGGGGCGAGAACACGCAACGCGGTCGCTACCGCGAGTTCATGCAGTGCGACTTCGATACCATCGGCACCCTTTCGACCGCCGCCGACATCGAAACAGCCCTGGTCATCCACGACCTGCTGTGCGCGATCGGCTTTTCTGAGTTCACCATCCGCATCAATAACCGCATGGTGCTGACCGGCCTGCTCGAACGGCTCGATCTGGCCGACCAGGCCACGACCGTGTTGCGGGCATTGGACAAACTGTCGAAGATCGGGCCGGATCGGGTCGCCGAAGAAATGATAGCCACCGCCAAAGCAACCGAAGAACAAGCCCGGCAGATACTCCGGCTTTCCAAAATCTCCGGCACCCACGACCAGGTGCTCAAACAAATCGAGCCGCTGGTGGCCCAAAGTGCGACCGGCGCCGCCGGCGTGACCAAGCTCAAGGAAGTCGTCGACGGCGTCCAAGCAGCCGGCATCCCCCAGCAACGCGTCGTGCTCGACGTGTCCATCGCCCGCGGCCTGGACTACTACACCGGCACGGTTTTCGAGACGTTCCTCGACACGCTGCCAGAGATCGGCAGCATCTGCTCCGGCGGCCGCTACGATGACCTGGCCGAGTTGTACACCAAGCGGAAGTTGCCCGGCGTGGGCGCCTCGCTCGGGCTGGACCGGCTGCTGGCGGCCATGGAAGAGCTGGGCATGGTCGAAAAAGTGGCCACCTCGGCGGAGGTGTTCATCCCATACTTCGACCCCGACCGCCTGCACGACTACCTGAAGCTGGCTGCGGCGATCCGCGCCGCCGGCATCGACGTGGAACTCTTCCCCGAGCCGAAGAAACTCGGCCAGCAGCTAAAATACGCCGACCGCCGCGGCCACCGCATCGCGCTGATCGCCGGCCCGGACGAGTTCAACACCGCCACCTGCCAGGTCAAGAACTTGGCGACTGCCACACAGCAAGACGTGCCGATGGAACCCGACGCAGCCAGCATCATCGCGGCGGTGAAGGAGATACTCCAGCAACACCCCAAATAAGAGAGTAACTCCATGGTTGCAGCAAATCGTCCCGATCCCGACGCTGACCCGTTCCGGCCGCCAGAGGTGCCGATCCAGGTACACTGCATGCACTGCGACCGCGACTACGACAGCTATCTGATCGAGTGGCGGGAGGAAGTGGGCGCCGACGGCCAACTCCACGGGTTCTGGTGCTGTCCCACGCCTGGCTGCGGCGGGATGGGCTTCGGCTTCGACATCCTGCCCACCGATCCAGACTACCAGGATGAGCGCGGCGGCTGGGTCTGCTTCGACGACGAAGACGACGAAGACGACGAAGACGAAGATGAAGACGACGAGGACTAATTCAGCATTCATCCTTCAGCATTCATCCTTCAGCATTTTCATCATTCCCCACCATGGCCAACCGCAACAACCATTACGAGGCGGCGTTCGAGCAGTACCTGCGGAGCCGCGGTGTGCCGTACGTGGCGGTGGATGAGGCCAAGCGGAGCCTGCTGAGCGACGGTGCGTCGATCAAAAGCCTGGACTTCATCGTCTCTGCGCCCAGCGGGGCGAGCTGGCTGGTCGATGTGAAGGGCCGCCGTTTCCCCTCCGGCGATGAGCAGAAACAATACTGGAAAAACTGGTCGACGCGCGACGACTTGAGGAGCCTGGCCCAATGGGAGGAACTCTTCGGCGAGAATTTTTGCGGGCTGTTCATATTCGCTTATGACGTTCTGGGTGATCGTGCGCCGTTGCCTGCCGAGCAACTCTTCGAACACCGCGGCAATTTATACGGTTTTGTGGCCGTGCGGCTATCGGACTACGCGAGTTGTGCCTACCCAATTTCGCCCAGTTGGGACACGGTAGCCATGCCCACGGCCGAGTTCCGCCGCCTGGCCCGGCCGCTGGACGAGTTGCTGGGGCTGAAGGCAGCCTGGGACCGCAACCAAAGAGGCCAAAAGGGATTGGGGATTAGGGATTGGGGATTAGAGTCAAGTTCCAATCCCCAATCCCCAATCCCTTATCCCCAATCCCCAATCCCTAATCCCCAATCCCTTATCCTGGCGCGACCAACGGTCGCGGCTTTATGCACTCCTATCCCTCGTCGGCAGTTGTCCTGCCCGTGGCAACGTCGAACTCGTAAATGGCCGGAATCAGCATGGCGGTGGTGGTGAATCCGTAGGCTCCAACCGTCACCAGGAAGACGCCCAGGGTGTAATCGAGCAGGAAGCTGGTAATGGCGTAGAAAGTGGCAAAGGGACAGAGAAACGAGGCCACTCCAATGGCGGCCGAAGGGTTCCTTGCCCCAAGCGCCACATATAACCCTATGCCGCCGCCGATCGTAAGTGCCAGAAACGGCTGCAACTGGGCCTGAAAGGAGCCGCTGAAGGCAACCATCATCCTCATGCACGTGGCCACGCCGACAAACAGGAAAAACAGTGTCCCCAGGCTGGTGGCAATGGCGCTGCGCGAGTTGGCATGAATCATCGCGGAGTGAACTCCCAACATGGCCACAAACACGTACAGAACCGCCAGACCGACGAGCAGATAAAACAGGTTCTCCAGGCTTACCGCGCCGATAAACCACAGATATCCGCACAACAACATCGGCAAGACAACCATCTCCTTGGTGTTGTAAAACAC
>JAUWHT010000435.1 GCA_030605745.1 Pirellulales bacterium
CCGGCGCGTTGTTTAACGGCCAGTTCGCTCCAGCGCCAACGCGCCGGGCAAGCCCGGCCGCTACACGGACTGCCGATGAAATAGGACCCCAGATTATTCTTCCTCGTGGAAGACTGCGTGGCAGTCGTCGCAGCTTTGGGCGAGGTTCTTCATGGCGGCTGCGGTGGCTTGTTGGTCGCCGGCGTGGATTGCAGCGTTGACAGCCGCCGCCGCATCACGCATCTGGACGCAGTATTTCTGCCAGTTCTGGGCCTCGTTCGGTTTCTCAGTCTCGCCGCTGTTGGCTATCGTTCCCTGGGCAATCACGGCGATCACGGCGGAGAGGCCCTGGGTGTCCTTGGCCTTCGACTCGAACCGCGAGGGTTTTATGTACCGCTTCAGCTTGGTGTTGATCAGCGGTACCTGCGCCATAAGCTCCTCCAATGAGGCGACCTTCTCCCACTTCAACTCGCCGGGCTGGGCATCCTGGTCAGCGGCGGCTGTTTTGACGGCAGCAACACTCTCTTTGGCTGCGGCGTAGTCTTCCACAGCAGCCAGGTCTTGGGCGGCCTTGACCAGGCCCGGCGCAGCGGCCTTGTACTTGTTGTCCTGGTCATGAAGCCCCAAGGCCAAGGCGATCACGATCAGCGTGTTGGCGTCCTTGGCGATCTTTTCCTGCGACTCGTCATACTCTTGCGGTGTCTCGACCGCTTTCTCGAGCCGCTCGATGTAATAAGCGACCTGGCCGACCAGGTCCTCGGCCGGTGCAAATGACGACACCTTGGGCTCTCCCGGCGTCTCGGCGGGCTCTTCCGGCGTCTCGGCGGGTTGTTCCGGCGTCTCGGCGGGTTCCGCCGGCTCCTCGGCAGGTTCTTCAACAACCTCTTCAACGACCTCTTCAACGACCTCGACCACTTCCGGCGGCCGCCCAGGTTCCACGGCGGGCTGCTCCGGAGCCGGGGCACATCCGGTGGACACGACGCCGACTACCAGCAGCCCGATCACGACGACCGACGCCGCAAGCCAATTCCATCGACTCACTGAACTCATGAATCTCTCCTTTCAAAACAGTGTCCACAAGTCGGTAGTTTAGCCGCCGGGCTTGCCCGGCGCGTCGACATTCGAGCGTATCGACCACCGGACAACGCGCCGGGCAAGCCCGGCGGCTAAACTTGTACAAGTCGGCAATTTCGCAACTTCCTGCTCGTCTGTCAAGGGCTGAAAATGGGACTTCTTTTCAGTCACCTGATCGCAGGTTACAATATAGGCTTCTCCTCTTGTTGAGCAACCGCGATGGCCAAAGCGACCTACAAGGATGCCGGGGTGGACCTGGACGCGTATGCCCGGGCGATGGCTCGGCTGCCGCGGTTGATCGCGCGGACGAATACCCCGCGGGTGTTGCGGCTGGAGCGGGGTTTTGCCGGGTTGTTCCAACTCGATTTCGACAACCAACTCTTCGCACGCAAATACAAGCAGCCCGTGCTGGTCTCCTGCACCGATGGGGTGGGCACGAAGCTGAAGGTGGCCTCGGCCGCCGGAGTGCATAACACGGTGGGGATCGACCTGGTGGCGATGAGTGTCAACGACGCCATCTGCTGCGGCGCCGAGCCGCTGTTCTTCCTGGACTACGTGGCTATGCCGAAGGACGATCCGCCGCTTTTGGAGCAGATTGTCGAGGGTATTGCGGCCGGCTGCGTTCAGAGCGATTGTGCCCTGCTGGGCGGTGAGACGGCCATCATGCCCGATCTGTACGCCCCAGGCAGTTACGACCTGGCCGGGTTCTGCGTAGGTGTGGTGGGTCGCAAACGCGTGATCGACGGCTCGGCGATTGTGCCCGGCGACGTTCTGATCGGCATGGCCTCCAGCGGCTTGCACTCGAACGGCTTCAGCCTAGTGCGGAAGATCGTGTTCGAGATTGCCGGGCTTGGCGTCGACGATCGCATAGAGGAATTGGATCAGACCGTGGGCGAGGCGCTGCTTCAGCCGACGCGGATTTACGCCCGCGCTGTGCGGCAGGTGCTAAGCCACTACCGGGTGAAGAAGATAATCCACGGCATTGCGCACATCACCGGCGGCGGGCTGCACGAGAATCTTGAGCGGATCCTGCCCGAAGGAATCCAAGCGGTCGTCGATCGCGGAAGCTGGCCGACCCCGCCGGTGTTCACGTGGCTGCAACGACTCGGCGAGGTGGATCAGGCCGAGATGGACCGCGTGTTCAACATGGGCATAGGGCTGGTGCTGGTAGTCAGCCCGTTCTACGCCCAGAGCATCCGCCACCAGTTGAAGCGCGCCGACGTACAAAGCTGGCAGATCGGCCGCGTGCGCGAAGGTCCGCAGGGCGTGGTGTGGAGGAGGAGTGATGAATAATGAATGCGGAATGATGAACTGGTGGGAAAGTGCTGCGCTTTATTCCGTGCCGCCTACGTACTGGATTGCTTGTTCGATGTCCGCCGGTTCCAAGTCCGGGTAGCCGTCCAGGATTTCGTCGACGCTGGCGCCATGGGCGATCTGACCTACGATGACAGAAACGGGGATGCGCATACCGCGGATGCAGGCTCGGCCCCCCATAATCAGTGGATCGAAGGTGATCCGGTCGAATTGTGGCATGAAGTGCGCCTTTCACTTTTGCGGTGAAACCATCACACGTTTATTCTTATTCTATTTGCCAAGCATTGTCGTGTCAAGCTGATTCGGATAGAATAGGTTTATGGGTTTTGGAGAGCCGGTCCCGACAGGGAGTGACTGCTATGAACACAAACGAAGTTGTGGTACAGGGCCGATTGAAGTTGGACGGCACCTTGGAACTCAACAAGAAACCGGCCTTGCCTCCAGGACCGGTGCAAGTCACCGAGCGGCTTTCCTGATATCAGTTCGGAGATATTGGCATGACCCGCGTCTAAAAACAAGTTGGGCATACATGGTGGGGAGAACGTGTCGTGTGGCACGCCCAGAGCGTAGCGATGGGCGTGGCGTATGCGGCAACGCTCCTTCTCAGTGTGTCAAAAGGCGGCAGTTGCTGGCGTTCCCAACCACGCCCTTCGTTCCTCAGGGCGTGCCACCCGCCGAAAAGGCGTCCGCGACAACCGGTTTACCAAAAGACATATATCCACGACAAGCGTGGACATGGCGCCCGGCTGTATCATCAATCCCACTCGCATACGAATCCTATACGGTGGCTGTTGTAACCATCATGCCACAGCCCATTGCCTTTACGGATCAACATGGAGTGCTCGATGAAAACGTCTGGTTGTGCCTTGTCCCAGTTCGTGTAAGTCACCTTTCTGCCGTCACTGAACACCCAAACCCCCTCAACGGCTTCGTCAGAGCCATCGATCGAGTAATAACGGTGTTTTCCGTTCTCGACCAGCTTCTTGATAAACGCATTTTCTTCTTTCGATTCGATGCGAGCCAAATGCCCGCCCATTGCTTCGCACAATCGTTTTGCCACGTGCCAAGTTACCGATTGGTCGAACCACATATAGCGGTGTCCAGCGAATCGAATGGCCCCTCGTGGGGGGCGTTTTATCTTTGCAGATCTTTTGGGTGTGGGATTGCAGTACACACCGTCCCATTCGCATACGAAATGATAGCGATATGACGAAGGGTCATCACCCCATTTTCCTGATTCCACGATTACCATCGAATGTTGAATCTTTTTCGCGTTGTTAGGCTGTCCACGGTCCCAATTCGCGTATGCAATTTTCGTCCCGTTACCCCAAACCCATTGCCCTTCCTGGAATTCGTCGGAGCCGTCTATCCAGTGGATGCCGGATTTTCCAGTTAGCTCGTGGACGAACTGTTGTTCCTGCGGTGATTCAATACGAACCAAATGTCCGCCCATCTTTTCACATTCTCGACCGGCAACGTGCCAGGTCATCAGTGTGCGGATCACTTTGTAATAGTGTCCCTGGAATTCCTTGGCGTCGGGTGGAATCACCTTGAGATACAGGTTCATGTTCCCGATTTCCGCCAGCCGCTTTTCCACATGGGTCTTCATCAGTCCGGTCAGCTTAGGGTCCACTTGCTGGTACCAATACGCCGCCCGGTGGTAAAGCCGCTGCCCGATCAGGCCTTCTTCGGTCTTGGCCAACTTCCACCAACCGTCGGCCAACCGCACTTGCTCGGTCGGATCGGATACCCCTTTTAGTTCCTGCGCGGCAAGCGCCCGCAGGGTTGCATCGCTGCCGAGCGCCAGCATCGGCAGCCCGGTTTCCCAGTCGCCGTTTACAAAACACCGGAACCTGCCCATCAGCAGGTTCGCGTCGGGGTCCGCCGGACTGCGTTCCAGCACCTTTTCCGCCGCTTTGACTTCCTCGTACATCGTGGAGAATTTTTCAATATCCCTTGCAAGGTCCGCAATCTGCTTGACGAGTTTCCCTTGCCTGGCCTTGCGGGCCTCGGACAGTGCAATCCCGGCCGACTTTTTCGCAGAGCCGAAGTCGTTCGTGCGGATCGCTTCGTCGGCCAATTTCAGAGCGATCTCGCCAACAGATTCATGCCCGGTCAGCAGCCCTCTTTTCTTCGGCAAGGAGCCAAGCACGTCGACTTTCATCTTTATCGGGTCAACCTGGAACGTCCTACTCATTTCGTTGATGGCGCTGAAAGCAGACATGACGTCGCCGCACTTCACGGCCAGCTTGCCGACTGCCTGAAGCAGTACGTAACGGTTGGCCGAGTTCTGTGATTCCCGTGCACTGTCGAGGAGTTTTTTGGCAAGGGCCTGTTTTTGTTCGTTGTCTTTGGCGTTTTCGTACTCCTCGCTGTAAACCTCCTTGACAAGCCGGCGAGCATCCTTCTGATCGGCGTCGGATGGAACCGGCTCTCGCGACACACTTTCAACCGCTGTTTCCTTGGGGCTACCAGCGGTCTCATCGGTCAGACCGTCTGGAACCGTATCTGCTGCCGAGCCGGTTTGAAGCAGGTCGGCCAGCCCACGCGCGTTTAGTGACGGTTCTTGCGGTTGCTCGGGAACATCGGCCGGTGTTTCAGACACCGGTGGTTCGATCTCTTTTTGAGGATCGACGTTCACTGGTTCTTGTAATTCTTGCGGCCTTGCTGGTGCTGCCTTCGTAGCCGGCGGCGGTTGTGCAGGAAGTTTGTCAACTGATGCTCGTGGAGCGGATCGTTGAGCTACAGCCTTGTGACTCTCGTCCGACGAGGTCTCATTGCCAAGAAAATATACGACGCTCGCACCGAGAAGTACCACGGCCGTGACGATTGCCGCCGGAGCCTGCCAGGATTGTTTCTTGATGGTTGAAACCCTGGGCGGCTGAAACGTCGGCAGATCGACATCCATCTTGATGAGCGGTGGAGCATTGTAGGCAGGAGGCGCAATCTTCTGCCGCAACGCTCGGTCGTACGCCGCCTTCTTATCGGCGGTAAGCAAACAGACCTTGGCCGCGGCGATCTCGTTCAGCAGCTTTTGCGAGATGGCCGAATGCTTGCCGGCCTGGAAAGATCGGACGTGTAACATCCGCTGATCGGCGGCACTGGCGATTACATCCGGGTCGGACTCGAATCGGTCGACGCCCAGCAGCCGGTAGCAGTCGGTCCAGGTTCGCCCGCCGATCAACAGACTCGGGGGTAGTTGGAGGCGCGCGGAGCGAGCAGGCAACTTGTTCAATCAGTTGGAGTTTTTCCGCCGGGGTAAGGTGATCCACGGCCTTTTGCAAGACGTTCCAATCAGTCGCGTGATTGCTCATAATTAAACTCATGTCGGGGTTATTGAATGCAACCCTCCAGTCCCGAGTCCCGAGCCCCTATTTTCCAAGCATATCACGTTTTCCCAAATGCTAGAACCCGAAGTTCCAGAGCCATTTTGGACGGATCTACTTTCTGTGTAAAGGGTTAGGTCGGCATGATCGTCAAGTTTGGGTTGGACAGGTTGATTGCATCTGCCGGGTGTGCAATAATTAGCCTTGGCGTTTTGAGTGGGTACTGGCCCATAATTTGTGCGAGGAGTTGATCAAAGATGAAAGTGGTGCCCCTGGGCGAAAAAGTGGTTGTCAAGCGGCTTGAGGCAGAAGAAATGACCGCCGGCGGCATTGTGCTGCCCGATACGGCCAAGGAAAAACCACAACAAGGACGTGTCCTGTCGGTAGGCGACGGTCGGTTGTTGCCGGATGGAACTCGCGTCGAAAATCAGGTCAGCGAAGGCGATCGGGTGCTTTTCGGCGGCTTTGCCGGCACCGAAGTGGTCGTCGACGGCGAAGAGCTGCTGATTATGAGCGAGGACGAAATCCTGGCTGTTGTCCCCTGATCGCCTGGGCACGCTTGCATCAGCGAGGTTTGTCATGCTCAATCCACAATTCCTCCCCGCCGGCCTGCTGTTGATCGCGCTGGTTGCGGCTTTGCCGGCGGCTGCCGCCGAACTCGACTCGAAGACCTATCAACAGACGGTTGATCGGGCTATCCGGTTCCTGCGGACCAAGGGACAAGCGCCCGACGGCTCGTACGCCGCGTTCACCGGGCCGGGCGTGACCGCGGTAGTCACCACCGGCATCATGCGCCACGGCCGGAGTCCCGGCGACCCGCTGGTAGCCAGGAGCCTCAAGTATCTCGAAACGTTCGTCCGTCCGGACGGCGGCATCTACAAGAAAGACAATCTCTACCGCAACTACGAAACCTGCCTAGCGCTGCTCTGCTTTGCCGAGGCCAACCGCGACGGCCGGTACGATAAGCTCATCAAAAATGCCCAAGCGTTCCTCAAGGGCATCCAGTGGGACCAGGACGAAGGGCACAACCGCAGCAGCTACAGTTTCGGCGGGGCCGGTTACGGAAAGCACAAGCGGCCCGACCTGTCGAACACCAGCTTTTTGATCGACGCCCTTCGAGCGGCCGGCAGCGGACCTGACGACGAAGCCGTCAAGAAAGCACTTGTCTTCGTCTCCCGATGCCAGAACCTGGAAACCGAACACAATACTACCAAGTTCAGTTCGAAGAACCCCGACGGCGGCTTCTATTACACCGTGGCCGCCGGCGGCGGCAGCAAGGCCGGCCAAACGCCCGCCGGCGGGCTGCGAAGCTACGGCTCGATGACATACGCCGGACTGAAAAGCATGATCTACGCCGGCCTCCAACCCGACGATCCACGCGTAAAAGCGGTCGTCAAGTGGATACAGAAACACTACGGCCTCGATTCCAACCCGGGGCTAGGCAATGCCGGGCTGTACTACTACTACCACACCTTCGCCAAGGCACTCGACGCGATGGGCCTGGAGGTGATCGAAGATGCCGACGGCGTGAAACACAATTGGCGCCGCGAGTTGCTCAAAGAACTCGTCCGCCGGCAACGTCCCGACGGCTCCTGGATCAACAAAAACGCCCGCTGGCTCGAAGGCGATCCCAGCCTGGTCACCGGATACGCCTTGTTGGCCCTTTCCTACTGCCGCCCGGAGGAGTAGGGGAGAGGGGAGAGTGGAGAGTGGAGAGTGGAGAGTTGTCAGGCATCAGTTGTCGGAGATCAATAAGTAACGCTCAAATTTCAGCTATTCAGCACTGAGTACCGAGTACTCCCCACTATCCACTATCCACTATCCACTAACCACTAACCACTTTGACCATTTCGGCCAGGTGGACCTCAATGTTGTCGGCCAGGACTTGCGGGTCGTAGCCACCTTCCAAGACGCTGATCAGCCGGCCGCCGGCGTGTGTGTCGGCCACGTCCAGCACGGCACTTGTCAGCGAGGTGTAGTCCTCGGTCTCCAAGCCGAGGTTGCCCACCGGGTCCAGGCGATGGGCGTCGAAGCCGGCACTGATGAAGACCAACTGCGGCTTGATCTTCCGGGCGAATTTCTCCAACCGGTCGGTGAATATCGCCAGGTAGTCTTTGCGCGAGGTGCCGAACTCGACCGGCAGGTTCAGCGTAGCGCCCAGCCCGGCGCCGCCGCCGGTCTCGCTCGAGTCGCCGGTACCCGGATAGAAGGGCCAGCGATGGATCGACAGGTAACCGACCCGGGGGTCTTCCCAGAAGGTGGCCTGTGTCCCGTTGCCGTGGTGTACGTCCCAATCGACGATCAGTACCCGATCCAGGTCCAACTCGTCGGTGGCCGTTTTGGCGGCGATGGCCACGTTGTTGAACAGGCAGAAGCCCATCGCCCGGTTGACCATCGCATGATGGCCCGGCGGCCGGACCAGGCACATCGCCCGGGTGGCTTCGCCGCGAACCAAACGTTTGGCCGCGTCGCAGACGGCTCCGGCGGCCATCAGGGCCACATGGTAGGAGGCGGGACTAACGACCGTGTCGGCCTCGATGTCACCGCCGCCCGACTTGGCCAGGGCCCAGATTTGGCCGACATAGCCGGGCGAGTGCACCCGGGCAAGCCGCCGCTGCGAGACCGGTTTGAATTTGGGCCTGCGGCATTGCCCGGCCAGTCCGGCCTGTTCGAGCCGCCCGCAGAGCCCGCGGAGCCGGTCAGCCCGCTCCGGATGATGGCCCGTCTCGTGGTCCAAAAAGCAGGGATCGCTATACAGCAGCGTCATCGGTCATGCCCTTATTGAGACTATTATCTCTACTCTACGCCGATCCGTGGCAACGAGAAAGGGGGCGGAAAGACTGGATTATCTCGGCCGGACAATTCCGGCGACTCTGGATTCGGGTGGTTGACAGGGTTGTAGGGATGAGTATAATCGAAGTTGTAACGCTGGCGTCCCGCCGGCTGTATTGTGCCGGCGAGACGCCGGCGTTACGGGATGCTTGACACCCAAGATACGATCTGGTAAAATAGCCGCATGATGAAAGTTCCCGCTATCCACCGCCCCATCCAGCGTCTTGGTACGTGTGCCTGTTGAGTAGCCTGGCCTACTCGGTCGAGTCGGATTTGCCGAAAGGAAAAAAGTGGAAATTGATTTGGAACGTGGGGGATTTCCGATGCGCCGGCCCCTACACGATTTTATCTCTGTAGGGGCCGTTTGTCAACAGGGATTTTGGGTTTTGTTTGAAACGGTCGTAAGTTTTGTGCTATCCTTGAATTGCCTGGTGAAACGGAAGCAGGCTCTGCGGGGACGCAACCTGCCTAGGGATAGCCGAGCCGAGGGTGCGCCGAGGGTGCATCGGGCCTCTGG